>NZ_CP109474.1 GCF_036227405.1 Streptomyces sp. NBC_01460 | reverse complement strand
GGGCGTTGGCGGCGGCCTGTTCCTCGGCGCCGCGCAGGGCCCGGGAGATGCTCAGCCCCGCCGCGGGGCCGGCTCCGGTCCCGGCGGTCATGAGAGCACCACCGCGGCAGCGGTCAGGGAGCAGCCGATGACGGCGAAGCAGGTGCGCAGCAGGTGCCAGTCACGCCACTGGATGCGCGGGTCCTCCCAGCCCGGCCCGAGGTCTTCGGGCTGCGTCTTCTTGACCCGGTTGTTGATGGGTACGTTGCGCGTCTGCGAGACGACGGCGACGCCGGCCATCGCCAGGGCGCCGGCGATGAAGAGCACGCGTGGTCCGCTCTCGTCGGCGCCGACGGCGAAGGCCGCGTCGATGACGACGGAGCCGCTCACGATGAACGGCATGATGCGGTCGTACCGCTTGCCGAGCAGCTTGTGTGTGTCGACGTAGCGCTCGGGCGGCATCGCGATCAGGGCGGGCATGACGCTGACCGCCACGGCGAACAGCACCCCCGCCACCAAGCCGGTGCCCAACAGCACCAGCACACTCAGGGTTTCCACCACGTCCCTGGTCCTCCCGTCCAGCAGGGGTCAGCAGCGCTCTGACGGTTTCAGCCGGGCCTCGCGTGCCGCTCGAAGCGGTCTGGACGGACCGGACCGTGACCGAAGGCGGCCGAAAGGACGCCGCGGGGCGCGTTCACAGCCCGAGCGGTCCTCTAGCCGAGCGGTGTTCGCTGGCAGGGAGTGTCCGGAACCGCATCGAGACGGAACGGCATCGAGACAAGGGAGCACATCCGGTGGCGGAGCGAACCGACGTACTGATCGTGGGCGGCAGCATGGTGGGCCTGGCGCAGGCCCTGTTCCTGGCCCAGCAGGGCATCCGGTCGATCCTTGTGGAACGCCATGCGCACATCTCGGCACATCCGCGGGCCCAGGCTGCGAGCCCCCGCACGATGGAGCTGATGCGTGCGCTGGGCTTGGAGCAGAAGGTGCGCGCGCAGGAGAATCCGCATGCCCAGTACGGCGACATCCTGCAGGTGGAGTCGCTCACGGGCCGCGAGCTGGGCCGTTTCGACGGGCCGTTCCGTCACGATCCGAACGAGGTCAGTACGACCGGATGGACCTTGATAGGGCAGGACCGCTTCGAGCCCCTGTTGCGTGCCAAGGCCGAGGAGCTGGGGGCGGACATCCGCTTCGCCACCGAGATGGTGCGCTACGAGCAGGACGCCGACGGGGTCACCGCTGTGCTGCGGGATGTGCGGAGCGGCGAAGAGAACACTGTCCGCGCCCCGTACATGGTGGCGGCGGACGGCTTTCGCAGCACTGTCCGCGAGGGGCTGGGAATCGGCACGCACGGTCAGGGTGTCTTCGGTCGCCAGATGAACGTCATCTTCCACGCGGCGCTCGACGAGTACGTGGCGGACCGCCGGTTCTTCCTCTGCTTCGTCAGCAACGACAAGGTCAAGGGCGTACTCGGCCGGCTCGACGACGCGGACCGCTGGGTGCTGGCGCCGAGCTTGCCTCCGCAGGAGACCCACGCCGAGTACTCCGAGGAGGACTGCGTCGAGATGGTGCGCGCCGCGGTCGGCGTGCCGGATCTGGAGGTGGCCGTCGAGTCGAGCACCAGCTGGGAGGTCGCCGCGCGCATCGCTGACCGGTTCCGCTCCGGACGGGTGTTCCTGACCGGGGACGCGGCCCACGTGATGCCACCCACAGGTGGGTTCGGCGGCAACATGGGGGTGCAGGACGCGCACAACCTGGCGTGGAAGCTGGCGTCGGTCCTGCGCGGGCAGGCCGGTGCCGAACTCTTGGACACCTACGAGCAGGAGCGGGTCCCGGTCGCGGAGTTCACCGTCGAGCAGGGCGTGATCCGCTATCTGCAGCGCAGCGGTCTGGACGAGGAGGTCGCGGCCCGGCACCGGCCGGAGACCACTGTGCTGTTCGGTCATGCCTACCGTTCGGGCGCGGTGCTGCCGGAGTCCGGCGGGGACGAAGGCCCCCTGGTGGAGGACCCGACCCAGCCGTCGGGGCGTCCCGGCACCCGGGCACCGCACTTCCAGCTGCGGGCCGGCGGCGCCGACACCCCGCTGCACGACCTGCTCAAGGGCGGCTGGTGGCTGCTGGCCGGTCCCGATGCCGGGTTGTGGGAGCGGGCGGCCGGACAGGTGTCCCGGCTCACCGGCCTCGTCTTCGACTTTCACGAAGTGGGCGGGGAGGAGCCGGTCGAGGTGACCGAGGGCTTCCTGAAGAAGTACGGGATCACGACCGGCGGCGCCGTGCTCGTCCGCCCGGACGGGTTCGTGGCCTGGCGCTCGGTCGAACAGCCCGCGGACCCGGCGGTCGAGCTGTCAGCCGCCGTTCAGCTGCTGCTCGGGCGCTCGGCCTGAGCCGCAGCCGTAAGGGGCACCGGCCCGCTCGCTCGTCACGGGCCGGCCGCGGCAGCACCGGAGCCGGTCATCCGGCCGGATGACCGAAGACCGGCGCGCCTCCCGGAGATCCGGGAGGCGCGCCGGTCCTGCGTGGCGTTGCCGACGGTCAGGCGAGCCTGAGTATGTCCCGCAGCAGGCCGGTCACGGTCCGGCCGACGTCGCCCTGGAGGCTGCCTTCGGAGCGCCAGGCGACGATGCCGTCGGGGCGGACCAGGACCGCGCCGCCGTCCCCGAGGCCGTAGCGCTCCTTGAAGGTGCCCTCCGTGTCGGAGTAGTCGCCGTTCGCACCGATGCCGCGGACGTTGAGAACCAGACCGAGTTCGCGGCCGACGTCAGCCGCTGCCGCCCATGGGGCGGCCGGGCCCGCGGTGAGCAGCGTGAAGCCGACCGGGAAGAGATCGACGGTGGAGAACGGGCCGTGGGCGCCCTCGATGACCACGTGCGGGGCACGGGCGCCGGGGCGGCTGCTGGGCTTGTCCGGATTCTCGGTGATGTTCCGGCCCTCGGCCTCATCACCGGCGAACGCACCGGCCGGGTAGACATATCCGAAGGTCATCGTCGTCTCGTCGACCAGGTCCTTGGCGACGTCCTGGAACTGCTTGCCCTCGCGGACGGCGAAACGCAGCATCGCCTGGCGGACCGTCTCCTGGGCGACCGGACGGCGTTCGGCGTCGTATGAGGCGAGCAGCGCCGGCCCGGCCTTGCCCGAGAGTACGAGGGCCAGCTTCCAGGCCAGGTTGTAGGCGTCCTGGATGCCGGTGCTGGCGCCGAAGGCGCCGGTGGGCGGCATCACGTGCGCGGCGTCGCCGGCGATGAGGTGGCGGCCGCGTACGAAGGTGTCCGCGACCCGCGCCGAGATGTCCCAGGCCGGCATGTCGACCGACTCGATGGTCAGCGGCAGGTCCGGGACGCCGACCGCGGCGCGGACCAGTTCGACGCAGCGCTCCTGCGTGAAGTCCTCGGCGCTCTGGCCCTTGTCGGGGAAGAAGGAGACGTTGATGACCCACTTGCGGTCGTTGTCGATCGGGATGATCGTGCCTCGGACTTCAGGGTTGTTGACGTAGGCGGCGATGATCTTCCGGCCGCGAAGCGGTTCCTCGAGGTCGGCGTCGAAGAAGAAGCTGACCAGATTGGTGAGGGTGCCGCGGCCGTGGGAACCGATGCCGAGGAGTTCGCGGACCGGGCTGCGGCTGCCGTCCGCGGCGATGACGTACTCGGTGTGCAGCTCGGTGCTTTCGCCGGTGCCGACGTCGGTGAGGGTCGCGGTCACGCCGTCGGCGTCCTCGGTGACGGCGTCCAGACGGGTGTGGAAGCGCAGGTCGACGCCGACCTCCTCGGCCCGCTTGCGCAGGATGGGCTCGAGCTGGTTCTGGTCGATCAGGGTCCACTGGGCGGGGCTGATCCGGCTGATGTCCTCGATGGAGGCATTGGGCATGCGGACCCGCTCGTTGCCGGCGAGGGTCTCGACATGTACCAGGTCGGTGTTGCCGGAGATCGGCGAACGGCCTGACCTGACGCGCTCCTCCATGCCCACCGCGCGGTAGAGCTCCATGGTGCGCGGGTTGATGGCCCGGGCCTTGGGGTGGGTGGAGGTCCCGGGGTGACGCTCGACAAGCGTGGATCTCACCCCGTGGTGGGCGAGGAACACGGCGGCGGACAGGCCTGTGAGGCCACCGCCGACGATGAGGACGGGAACGTTCTCCTGGCTCATGCTGCTTCCTTGGGTGGTCGGGTCGGGCGGCTGCGTCTGAGCGGTCATCGCGTGGCGGTGACCAGCGTGTGGGTGCCGAGCAGCGGCTCCGCGGTGCTGCTGGTGAAGCCGGCCTCGGTGAGCCAGGTGCGGACGTCGCCGACGCGGTACTCGGAGCCGTCCTGGCTGACCAGGCGCATGTGCAGGCTGGAGAGCAGGCGTTCGGCGTCGCGACGCTCGTCGTCGATCATCCGGTCGTAGATGAGGACCTGGCCGCCGGGGTTGGTCGCGGAGAAGACGCGGTGCAGCAGATCCTGGCGCCGGTCGGTGTCGAAGCCGTGCAGGATGTGGCCGAGCACGATGACGTCGGCCTTCGGGATGTCGTCCGTGAAGAAGTCGCCGCCGGTGAACTCGATGCGGTCGTTCAGGCCCAGGCGGGTGGTGTGCTCGGTGAAGAGCGGGCGGGTGCGCTCCAGGTCGAAGACCCCGGCCTTGAGGTGCGGGTGTTCCTTGACCAGGACGGAGGCGAGGTTTCCGCGCGCGCCACCGAGATCGACGAAGGACGTGTGGCTGCTCCAGTCGACGGCGCCGGCGATCTCGATGCCCATGCGGTCGCTGTAGGCGTCGAGGCCCGCGAAGAAGCGCTTCATCTTCCCCGGGTCCTTGTGTTTGTCCCCGACGAAGCCGCCCTTGTCGGGGTCGAGGTGTTGCGGGGCTCCGGTGGTGAGGGCCTCGGTGAGCCGCCCCCAGGTGCCGTACAGGGTCTCGTTGGTCAGCTCGACGAAGCCGCCCAGGTAGGTGGCGGTGCCCGGGACGAGGTACGCCTCGGCCAGTGGTCCGTTGCCGTACTGGTCCCCCGTACGCTCCAGCAGGCCCAGGCCGGCCAGCGCGTCGAGGAAGTCGGCGGCCATGCGCTTGTGCAGGCCGGTCGCGGCGACGACGTGGTCCGCACCGGCAGGGCCCTCGGCGAGGGCGGCGAACACGCCGAGGGTCACCGCACTGTGCAGCACCTTGGCTGCGCAGTCCGCGATGGTCAGCTTGATCAGCGGACCGGGGTCGACCGCCGCGGCCGTCGTACGGTCATCGGTCGTTGTCACGCGAGCCTCCTAGCGAGCCGTGAGGGACCGCTTCGGTCCTGCTCCTGACGATGGCCGGTTCGCGTGGAGTCCCGCTCGAAGCGCTCTGAAGCGCGAGCGTCGGGTGCCTGCCCCGGGCACGCCGAAAGTGCCGCCCCTGCCGCGAGTCGCGGTGGGGGCGGCACTTCCGGCCTTGAGTCACATACGGGGGATGATGTGATCAGGCCGTTTCGGGGGTGCTGTCGGCCGAGGCCGGGCCCTCGGCCTGTTGGTCCCCTCCGTGGTGGCGGGACCGGAGCTTGAGGTTCTTCATGAGCAGGGTGAGGACCAGGCCGAGCGCGAGGATCGGCACCGCGGCGGTGAACACCGGGGTGAGTGAGGCGGAGTACGACTCCTCGATGGCGCTGCGCACCGGGGCGGCGAGCGTGTCCAGGACCTCGTTCGAGGAGAGCGAGTTGTGTTCGATGCCGTTGAGCGCGCCGGCCGGCACGCGGGTGGCGAGCTCGTCGGTGAGGCGGCCGTAGAAGATTGCGGCGAAGAGCGAGATCCCTATCGACGTGCCGAAGGAGCGGCCGAAGGTCACGGTGCCGGAGACAGCTCCCATGTCCTGCGGGGGCGCGGTGTTCTGGGCGGCCTGCGTGAAGACCTGGGCGGAGAGACCTGAGGCGAAGCCGAAGACGGCCATGTAGAGGATGGCGAGGGCGCGCGGGGTCTCGGTGTCCATGGTGGACAGCAGGAGAGCGCCGATGATGCCGAGGGCCATGCTCAGGATGGGAAAGACCTTGTACCTGCCGGTCTTTCCGATGATCCTGCTGGAGCCCACGGAGGAGAGCACGAGGCCCAGCATCATCGGCAGCAGGATGAAGCCGGATGTGGTGGGGCTGGCACCGGTGACGACCTGGACGTACAGGGCGAGGAACTGGACGGCGCCGACGAAGACGATGCCGCAGATGATGGTGCCGAGCAGCGAGATGGTGAAGGTGGAGTCCCTGAAGAGGCGCAGCGGCACGATCGGCTCCACGGCGGTGGACTCCGCCTTGATGAACAGGCCGAGGAACAGCAGGGTGCCGAGGCCGAGGCCGATGATCTGCGGAGAGGCCCATGCGTACTCGACACCACCCCACGACGTGAGGAGGGTGAGGGCGATGATGGCCCCGGAAAGGGTGACGATGCCGGCGTAGTCGAGCTTGGCCCCCCCGCGGACCGTCCTGGGCAGGTGAAGGTACCTGGCGAGCAGGACGACGATCACGGCGCCGACGGGCAGGTTGACCAGGAAGACCCAGTGCCAGCTGAGCGCGTCGGTCAGCATGCCGCCGATCGCGGGGCCGGCGAGGGAGGCACCGGCGAAGACCATGCCGAACATGCCGTAGTACTTGGCGCCTTCACGCGGGGTGAACAGGTCACCGATGATGGCGAGGACGGAGACGAACAGGCCTCCGGCGCCCAGGCCCTGCACGACGCGGAAGACGATGAGCTGCTCCATGGAGCCGGCCGCGCCGGCGAGCGCGGAGCCCAGCAGGAACAGGCCCATCGCCGAGAGGTAGGTGACCTTGCGGCCGAAGAGGTCGCCGAGCTTGCCGTAGACCGGCGTGGTGACGCTGGAGGCGATGACGTAGGCGATGGTCACCCACGCGAAGAGGTCGATACCGCCGAGGTCGCCCGCGATGCGGGGCAGGGCGGTGGCGACGATCTGCAGGTCGAGGATGGCCACGAAGGCGGAGAGCATGCAGGCGACCATGACCGGGGTGGTCCTGGTGCCGGAGGGGTGCAGGCCCCCGGGTACCTGAGCAGTGGGAGCGGGCAAGGTGGTGCCGCCTTTCGGATCGGTGTGTGCTCCCCGTCGCACCGGCCGCTCGAAGCGGGTCGGCGTCACCTGGCTCTTGGCCCCGAAAAGGGCTCAGGGGAATCTTTACTGCGGGACCGTGAGGGCGGCTGACCTGTCCTGGCTGACCGGCCGGCCGCCTGCTCAGCGGCGTCTCAGGGAACGAGAACGATCTTGCCGAGCTGTGCGCGCGCCTCCAGGAGCTCGTGAGCCTTGACGGCCTCGTCGAGCGGAAGGCGGTCGTGCACGATCGGCTTCACCTGGCCGGAAGCGATGAGCTCGAACAGGTGGCGCCGCCCCTCGGCGACGGCGTCCTGCTTGTTGTAGAGCATCGCGTAGAGGCTGAAGCCCGCAACGTTCTTCATTCGGGACAGGGCGAGGGTGGGCAGATCCGGGATGTCGCCGGAGGCCGAACCGTAGAAGACGAGGGTGCCGAACTGGGCGGTG
This sequence comes from Streptomyces sp. NBC_01460, assembly GCF_036227405.1. NCBI lineage: Bacteria > Bacillati > Actinomycetota > Actinomycetes > Kitasatosporales > Streptomycetaceae > Streptomyces > Streptomyces sp. NBC_01460. The sequence continues at coordinate 127,230 of NZ_CP109474.1, read as the reverse complement.
ATGCCCAGGGATTTCAGCAGGACGTCGCCGCCGACGGTCTCGAGGACGATGTCGGCGCCGCGGCCGTCGGTGGCGGCGAGGACCTGGTCGGTCCAGTCCTCGTCGCTGTAGTTGATGGTGACGTCGGCGCCGAGTTCGCGCGCGAAGTCGAGCTTGGCCTGGGTACTGGCGGTGGCGATGACCTTGCCGGCGCCGAGAGCCTTGGCGATCTGGACGGCCAGGTGGCCGACGCCGCCGGAGGCCGCGTCGACCAGGATGGTCTGGCCGGGCTGGAGGCGGCCGGCTTCCCTGATCGCGTGGTACGCGGTCTGGGCCGGGCTGGGCAGGAGGGTCGCCGCGGCGGCGTCGAGGTCCTGCGGGATCTTGATGAGCCAGTCGGTGCCGGCGACGACGTAGTCGGCGTAGGCACTCTGGTCGATGTCGCCGACGACGCGGTCACCGACGGCGAAGCCGGTGACGCCGTCACCGACCGCCTCGATCGTGCCGGCGACATCGCCGCCGGGCGCACCGGGAAGCCCGGCGTGGCCGCCGATCGGAATGCCCTGACGGCGCTGGACCTCGGCGAAGGTGACTCCGATGGCCTCGGCGCGGATCAGGACCTGGCCCGTCCCGGGCTGCGGCTTCTCCACCTCTTCGAGGCGCAGTACGGACGGTGCGCCGTGCTCGTAGTGGCGGATGATTCGCATGATTTCTCCAAACAGGTTTCCGTCGGGCCGTCGCGGATCGCTGTCGCCTAGCCCGGATACATGTGCATGCTTGCATGCATTTGATTGTACGTCCACATCGTTTAAGTGATGCAGGCATTCTTTGCCAGTCCCTTACGGACGGCGGCCGGGTCAGCTGAAGACCGCGCGGGTCGGGTCGGTGACTCCGGCCCAGGTCTCGATGGCCGTACGCAGGCCCTCGGCGATCTCGGCAGGCGAGGCACTGCGGTCCGCGGCCCAGGCCACGTAACCGTCGGGGCGAATGAGCACACCGGCCAGCTCCGGCTCGTCCTCGCACTCGGCGACGACTCGGAGGACACGGCCGGCCCAGTCGAGCGGCGCGGCCCACTTCTCGTACTCCTCGGCGATCTCCGGCCGGCCGGCCAGGTCGAGCAGGACGAAGTTGCCGCGGCGCAGGAACTTCGGGAGGGTCTCGACCTTCTCCTCGGTTTTGAGCCTCAGGTCGCGGGCGAAGTCGCCGAGCAGCCGGTGCGCGGGGCCCGGCAGGTCGTAGCGGACTCGTACACCGCTGAGCATCTCGGCGACGTGACGGTTGACCTGATCCTTCTGCATGAGGTCCTGGAAGAGCTCGCGCAGCTGGGTGACGTAGGGGTCGGGGTTCATCAGCGCGATCTGGGCGCGGGTGTTGGCCAGCACCTGACGCGCAGGCTCCTGGCGCTCCTCGTCGTATGTGTCGAGCAGCCCCTCTCCGCCCCAGCCGTTGATGTCGGCGCAAAGCTTCCAGCCGAGGTTGAGCGCGTCCTGCAGGCCCAGGTTGACCCCCTGGCCGCCGACCGGGAAGTGGGTGTGGGCGGCATCGCCGGCGAGCAGGATGCGGCCCCTGCGGTAGGTCTCGGCCTGGCAGGCGGAGTCGGTGAACCAGGAGAGCCAGCGCGGCTCGGAGGCGCCCATGTCGTCGCCCCAGACCTCGCGGACGCTGTCCTTGAACTCCTCGAAGCCGAGCTCGGTGCCCGCTTCCCTGCCCTTCTCGAAGTCGAAGGTGGCCACCCGGTGGTACTTCTCGTCGAGCGGCACACAGAAGAGCAGCCCGCTCTCGGTGCGCTCCATGCCCATCGGGGCGTTCTCACGGTCGGCGAGGACGACGTCGGCCAGCCGCGCGGTGACGCGGCCGCCGGTGCCGGGGAAGGCGATCGCCGCGGACCTGCGGACCAGACTGCGGCCGCCGTCGGTTCCGACGACGTACTGCGCGCGCAGGGTGTACGACCCCTCAGGGCCGATGACGTCGACCTCGGCGCCGTCCTGGTCCTGGCGGACGGCCGTGACCTCGTGGCCGCGGCGGATCGTGCAGCCGAACTCCTCGGCGCGCTCTTCGAGCAGGCGCTCGGTCCGGGTCTGCTCGGAGAGCAGGGCGTAGTTGTGGGCACTGTCCAGGAGCGAGAAATCGACCCAGACGTCGAGGCCCGCGAAGTGACCGTTGCTCCACGAGCGGGCACCGTCGCGGAAGCGGTCGGCCAGACCTCGGCGATCGAGGGACTCCAGCGAGCGCGCGTGCAGCCCGAACGCCTTGGAGTGGGGGGTGCGCTCGGTGAGCTTCTCCAGTACGACGGCCTTGGCGCGGCCGATACGGAGCTCGGAGGCGAGCAGCATGCCCACCGGGCCGCCGCCGACGATGATCACGTCGAAGTCGAAGTCCTTGGTGTCCGGCATTGCGATCCTTCCAGGGGGATGGAGGTGGTTTTGATCGGAGGAAAATTATATGCTTGACAACATGCAACAGATTGCGAGCATACACATGCTCGCTGTCCTCAATCGCCGCGCCTAGGATGTTTGCCATGGAGACCTCGACCACCAGGCAGAAGCCCACCCAGCTCCCGTCCACGCAGGGCCCACTGGCCGCCGTGGACCCGCTCGACGCGGTCGGTCCGGCCTTCTCGCGGCTGCGCCGTGCTTCAGCGCTGAACGTGGAAAGCCCGGTGTCCCGGAAGGACATGACGCGGACGCTGGTGCTCAACATCGTGGACGAGGGACCCGAGCACGACGGGCAGGAGATCACCGTCGGCGTCGTCGCCGAGCGGCTGGCCGTGGACCCCTCCGTGGCCAGCCGCATGGTCACCGACTGCATCTCCGCCGGATACCTGATCCGCGCCGCATCTCAGCAGGACGGGCGCCGCACGATCCTGCAGATGACGGACGAGGGACTGGCGATGCTGGCGGCCTTCCGCCGGCATCAGCGGGCGGCCTTTGAGTTCATCACCCGGGACTGGCCCGATGACGAACGTCAGCAGCTCGCCCGTCTGCTGATCAAGTACGTCGACTCGGTCGCGCAGGCACAGAGTGCCTCCGCCAACAGCTGACCTCCGGTCATCGCGCCAGAACGGCGCGCAGCACCCCTCCGAGCGCCCTGCCCCGCTCACCGGCGGGGACGCCCTCACGTGTACGCCAGGCGACGATGCCGTCGGGGCGGACCAGCACGGCGCCCGCCGCGCCCACTCCGTACGCCTCGGCCCAGCGGCCCTCCACGTCGGTCAGCGCACCCTCCCCGGCGGCCGGTGCGATGTGGTGAAAGGTCAGGTCCAGGCCCAGCTCCGATGCAGCCGTTGCGGCCGCCTCCGCCCAGGATCCGCCCTCGGCCCCGGCAAGCAGCACGAAGCCGTCGCCGAACAGGTCGAGCGTGGTCACCGGCGCGACGTCGCGCTCCAGCACCACATACGGGGCGCGAGTGCCCGGCTCGCCGCGCAGATCACGCGGATCGGAGGTCAGCGGCAGCCGCTCCGCGCCCTCCTCGTCGACGAACGCACCGGAAGGGTAGGCCTGTCCCATGGTGACGCGCATCGCGTCGTGAGTGGCGGCCCGCTGTTCCTCGGTCGCGGTCCGGGACCGTACGGCGAGCTGAAGTGACCCCTGCTGCGCGGTGTACACGCCGACCGGCCGGCGCTCGTCCTGGTACGTGTCCAGCAGCGCACGGCCGGCGGTGCCCTCGAGTACCGAAGCCAGTTTCCAGCTCAGGTTGAAGGCGTCGGCGATGCCGGTGTTGGCGCCGTACCCCCCGGTGGGCGGGATCTGGTGGGCGGCGTCGCCCGCGATGAGTACACGGCCGTGCACGAAGTCGTCGGTGACCAGCTCCGCCATGTCCCACGGGAAGCGGGAGCGGATGGTGACTTCGACCTCGTCCGAGCCGATGGCGGCGGAGACCAGTTCGGTGCAGCGGGCATCGGTGAAATCGTCCAGCCCCTCACCCTTCGCAGGGTCGTAGCCGACGATCAGAGTGCCCTCGGTGAGGGTGTCGTCGTGAACGAGGATGCCCGTGACCTTGTTGTTCTCGACGTGGACCACGCTGTAGCGGCGTTCACCCAGCACTGCGCCGAAGTCCGCGCCGAACGCGATGCTCACGTGCCGGGAGAGCACGCCCCGGCCTTCCCGCTCGGCCCCGAGGGACTCGCGCACGGAGCTGCGCGGCCCGTCGGCCGCCACCAGGTAGTCGGCCGCCACAGTGGTCTCACTGCCGTCGGCGCCGCGGACGACGGCGCTGACCCCCTCGTCGTCCTGGGTGAAGGAGAGGAGCTCGGTGCTGAACCGCAGGTCGGCACCGAGCTCCTCGGCGCGGGCGCGCAGGATCGGCTCCAGGCGGTCCTGGGGCAGCAGCAGCAGGGGGGAAGGAGTCAGGTCCGCGAGCTCGTCTCCGCCCTCCAGTTCCTCCTTGGCGAAGAAGACCTTGCCCGAGAGGGACTCGACGCCCGCGCGGGTCTTGTGCTTCTCGAAGCCGGCGGCGGCGGCCTTGGCGGCTTCCTCCACACCGACCGTGGCCAGCAGCTCGGCGGTGCGCGGGTAGTAGCCGACCGCGCGGGGGTGGATGGAGGTGCTGGGATGCCGTTCGACCAAGGTGACCGGCACCTTGTGATGGGCGAGGAAGACGGCGGTGGACAGGCCGACGAGGCTGCCACCGACGATCAGTACACGTGTGCCGCTGCTACTCACAAAGAACCCCTCTCGCGGTTTCCGGTCTGTGCGGATCGTGGCAGTGACCGGTGGACCAGAACTCGAACTTCCCTCGGGAGCTCATGCCTTGACCGAGTACGTCGACCAGGAGCTGTCCGCGACGAAGCCGAGGCGGCGGTTGAGAGCGAGGACGGCGTCGTTGCGTACGTCGTTCCACGCCTGCACCAGGGCGAGGTGGGGGTTCTCGACCGCGGTCCGGGCGATGAGACCGGCTTTGATCCAGGTACCCATGCCCTGGCGGCGCCTGTCGGTGAGGACCAGAGTCTCCCCCGCGTCGGCCATCGGGCTGTCGCGGACGAAGAGGGTGGCATACCCGGCGACCTCGCCGGTGGCCGTGTCGACGGCAGCGGTCACGTACTGACGGTGTCCGGCGCGCGCTGCCTCGGCCTCGCGGGAGCGGACGTCGGCGGCGGTGGGGGCACGGACCTCCGCCTGGCCGTTGATGGGCACGTCCAGGGCACCCCATGCGCGGGCGTAGAGGCCGACCAGCGCATCGGGGCAGCGGTCGCTCCAGTGGACAAGCCGGTGGCCCGGCACCGCGCGGTCGGCAAGCTCGTCGACGCCGGCACGGGCCGGGCCCTTCAAGAAGAGCCGGTTGCGCAGGTTGGTGCCGTGCAGCTCGGCGCCGCAGGTGGCGGCGAAGGCCTCCGCGGCCGGGGTGCGGGGGGCGTCGACCATCAGGCGGCCCCGGCCTCGGGTGCGCAGTTCGGCACGAGCGGCATCGACGAGGGCGGTACCTGCGCCCCGGCGGCGACAGGACGGGAAGACCCACAGCGAGCCGTGGCCGGGTCCGTTCGGCACACCGAGGTCGAGGCCGAGCTTGGTGCAGCCGGCCGGCCGGTCAGCGTCGAAGGCCGCGAGCACGATCCGGTCGGCGCCGTGGCGGCGTTGAAGTAGCCGGGCCAGCAAGGCCTGCGACACCGGCGGATCGCCGGGCAGTTCGAGGCTCATCGTCTCCTGGAAGCCCGGCAGGAGGAGGGCGATCGTGGCGGGATCGTCGCCGTCTAGGCTGCGAATGTCCATGGATTCATCGTCGCCGGGACCACTTGAGGTTCCGTCAAGAACGGCTCGGGGCGCGGACGCCGCACCGTCCGTGCCCCGAGCCGTCGAGGGTGGCCTGCCGGGCTCACGTGGCCCGGCAGGCGCGTGGTCACGCGTCCTCCGTCTCCTTGATGGTGATGGCTCGCACCGGGCATGCCCGGACAGCCTCGCGCACCAGCGGCTCGCCGCCGCCGTCCTCACGGCCGGGGATGACGGTGGAGAGTCCGTCCTCGTCCTGTTCGAAGACGGAGGGCACGGTGACGGCACATTGGGCGGAGCCGATGCACCGGTCGGAGTCGACCGAGATGTGCACGGCGGCTACCAGGTGACAGGGAGCTCGGAGACTCCCTGGAGTACGTAGGGCGCGTTAACCGGCACCTCGTCGGCGGGGACCGCGAGTTCCAGCGTCGGCACCCTGCGGAACAGGGTCGCCAGGGCGATCTCCATCTCGGCGCGGGCCAGGTTCTGGCCGATGCACTGATGGATGCCGTACCCGAATGCGACGTGGCGGCCGGAAGGCCGGAAGATGTCCAGGTCGTCGGCGCCCTCGAAGGAGCCGGGGTCCCGGTTCATCAGCATCGTCGAAAGAATCACCCCGTCCCCGGCCTTGATGAGGTGGCCCTCGATCTCGATGTCCTCCTTGGCCACGCGCATCAGCATGTCGCCGATGGATGTGAACCGCATCAGCTCGTCCACGGCCTGGGGCATCAGGGACTCGTCGGAGCGCAGCGCCTCCAACTGCTCCGGGTGGGCCAGCAGCGCCATCGTGGAAAGGGCGATCATGTTGGACGTCGTCTCGTGGCCGGAGACCAGCAGGACCGTGGCGATCATCGCGAGTTCCTGACGGTCGACCTTGCCCTCGTCCAGCTGGCGGGCGATCAACTCGTCGAGCAGGGTGTCTCCGGGTTCGGCCTGCTTGCGGCTGATCAGGTCGTCGAGGTACGCGAGGATCTCGGTGAAGGCCGTCTGTGCCTGTGCCGCCTGCTCCTGGCCGGATGAGGAAAGCACGTGTCGCGAGCGTTCGTCGAAGTAGTGGTGGTCCTCGTACGGGACGCCCAGCAGCATGCAGATGACGGCGGACGGCATCGGCAGCGCGTACTCGCTGAGCAGGTCGACGGTCACGCCCGGGCCCTTGGCCAGCATCTTGTCGAGCAGCTCGTCGGCGTACTTCTGGATCGCCGGGCGCAGGGCGTTGACCTGGCGGACGCCGAAGCTGGGCAGCACCGTGCGGCGCTGGCGGGCGTGCACCGGGTCGTCGACGCCGACCAGCGGGGGCGCGGCGGCCTGCTGGCGCTGGGCCTCGATCCGGGGCGCGAGCAGTGGGAAGTTCGGGTCGAGGACATCGGAGGAGAGCCGGCCGTCCGGGAACAGCCTGCGGCCGAGCTCGTTGCCGGTGATCAGCCAGGCGATGCGCCCGTTCCAGAGGGTGACCCGGGAGATGGGGCCCTTCTCCCGGAGCTGCTCGTAGCCGGGCGGCATCTGGTAGGGGCAGGTGCGCCCGATCGGATAGGCGGGGGCGTCCTCGGGTCCGTCCGCCAGCGTCTTCGTCTCGTCGAGTGTGTCGGTCATCGGAGCTCCTGGGTGTGCGGCCGGTGGGCCGGGCGGTACGGCTGGGCGAGGATTCAAGGCGGGCTTCACAGCCCGCCGGTGACACGCAGGGCCTCGCCGTGGACGTTTCCGTTGGCGGCGGAGCCGAGGAAGACGACCGTGCGCGCGACGTCCTCGGGAGTGTTCATCCGGCCCGAGGGAAGGGATCTGGCCTTGTTCTCCAGAAAGGCCGGCGAGGCGTGCGTGAGCACGTTCTCGGTAAGGGTCTGACCGGGCACGACCTCGTTCACCAGGATCCCGGCGGGGCCGAGTTCCCAGGCGAGACTGCGCACCAGCCCGTGCAGGGCGGCCTTGCCGGCTCCGTATGCGCCCGCGCCCGTCATGCCGGTGTCCGCGAGGCCGGCGCCGATCAGCACGATGCGGCCCCACTCCCGTCCGCGCATGAGGGGCAGCACGGCTTGGACCGTGTGGAAGACGGCATCCACGGAGGTGCGCAGGACCCGCTGCCACTGCTGGGGCGGGACGTCCTCGAAGGCGGGCATCTGCCGGCCGGGCCGCGGAATCGCGTCGCCCCACTCGACCGCGCCGGCGACCAGGACGTCGAGCCCGCCCCACTCGGCGCCCACCGCGGCGACCGCGGCCCGTATGGAGTCCTCGTCACCGAGGTCGTAGCGAACCACGTACGGGATGCCGCCGGCAGCAGCGACCTGGTCGGCTGTCTCCTTCGCTCCCGCCTCGTCGGAGTGGTAAGTGATCGCAACCCGTGCGCCCTCCGCCGCGTAGGCGAGGGCCGTGGCCCGGCCGATGCCGCGAGAAGCACCGGTGACGAGCACCGCCTTGTCCGTCAGTCCTGTCTTCATCGTCCTGCTTTCGTCGTCTGCTGACCGCGCTTCCGGCCGGAGTCGATGCTTCGGCCGTGCCGGAAGAAGCCGTCGGGGTCGTAGGCCTGCTTGATCTCGCGCAGTCGGGCGGCGTTCTCCCCGTAGTGGTCGGTCTCCCAGCCGGCCTGCGTCCGGGAACTGGGGAAGTTGATGTAGGAGCCGGTGGCCAGCGGGGCAAGGGCCGCGCCGCACCGGTCGGCCCACGCGTCGAGCCCGGCCGGGCCCTGCGCGGCCGCCGCTGCGTCGCGGGTGGCCATCTGGAAGCCCGTCAGGAACTGGGCTTCACGGTGCACATAGGCGGTTTCGGTGCGGCCGACCCGGTTGGCGGCACCGCCGAGCGCGATGCACAGCAGGTAGCGCTCGTCGTCCAGGCCGGGGTCCCACGCCTGCAACAGGGACTCGGCCTCGGTGCGCGTGACGGCCCTGCCGGTAAGGCGGTAGGCCTGCCGGGTGTAGGGGTGCCGGTGGCCGACCGCATCCGGGTGGGTACCGGTGCGGTGGCACTGCTGGACGGTCTTGGACCCGCACAGCGCCTCGTGCATGACGTCGGCGTACGCTCCGGGCGCCGAGACCTCGCGGTGCACGGGCTTGACGCCCGCGCGATCGGTGAGCGCGTCAAGGGCGCGTTCGAGTTCCTCGGACGCGCCGTGGTGCACACCCCAGACCTTGACGATCGGCTCGCCGCCGGGCCCGAAGATGCCCGGCAGCACCACGAGGGAGGTGCCGAGGTCCTCCGATTCCTCGACGGCCCAGGACTGCCAGGCAGCCAGCACATCGGCGGCGTCCCTGAAGGACCAGAGCGTCTCGAAGCCGGTCAGGCGCGGGGCGTCGACAGGGCGCAGTTCGAATTGGGTGACGATGCCGAAGTTCCCACCGCCGCCGCCCCGCAAGGCCCAGAACAGGTCCGGATGCTCGTCCGCCGACGCGCGCACGGTCCTGCCGTCGGCGAGGACGACCTGCGCCGAGACGATGTGATCGCTCGCGACGCCGAACTTGCGGGTCTGCCAGCCCAGCCCGCCACCGCTGAGGAAACCGCCCTGTCCGACCGTGGGGAACGTACCGGTGATGATCTGGCGGCCGTGCGGTTTGAGGGCGTCGAGCGCGTCGAGTGACTGTATGCCGGCCCCGATGCGGACGTTGGGGCCGTCCACCGCGGCTCGGTTCATGCGGGACAGGTCGATGACCAGGCCGGTGCCGGTGGACCAGCCGTTGAAGCTGTGGCCTGCTCCCCGGACGTGCGCCGCGATACCGGTCTCCCGCGCGTGGCGTACGCAGGCCAGGACGTCCTGAGGGGATGCGCAGTAAGCGACGCCGTAGGGCGTGACCGAGTCGTACTCGGTGTTCTGCAACTGCTTGGCCAGCTGGTACCCCGGATCGGAGGGGAGAACGAGCTCGCCTTTGAGTTCATCGCGCAGCATGGGAGTGTTTCCTCCGTGAGTCACCGGTCCGGGGTACGGGGCTTGTCCGGCGCCCCGGCCTACTTGTCGACGCCGAACTTGCGGGCGGCGACCTTCGAGCCCTCGTGGCCTCGCAGGAGGTCGCCGGAGGGTGAGTAGAAGTTGGCTCCGCCGGTGCCCTCCCAGTGGTCCTCGGAGAGGAACTCACCGGTGACGAAGACGTGCGCCTCGCCGACGTGCTCGCCCTGCGGGTTCACGGCGAGGATGTGGAAGTTGTACTGGAAGGAGTCCTTCCCGGTGGACTCCCAGTTGCCCAGGCCGATGTTCTTGGCGTTGACCTGGTAGCAGGTGACGCCGCCGTCACCCGTGAAGGATGCGAGTCCGAACACGGACTTGCCGTCGTCCTCCAGCTCGGTGGTCCAGGTTCCGACAAGCCTGGCGTCGGTCATGGTGGGTCTCTCCTGACGTGGGTCCGGTTCGTGTGGTGTGCCATGAGTACGGTTCCGTCCCGGGCTGGAGCGGCACTTGAACGGGCCTGCAGTCGGGCGTGGAGCCGGAGATCATCTGCCGCGCCACATGCCGGTGGACGGGTGCCGGCCACGGTCCGGTCGGTGCCAGCCGGCCCCGGTCTTCTCCGGCGTCGTCCTCGCGGCCTGCCCGACGGCAGCCACGCGGCTCAGGACGCTCACCAGAACCGTGGTGAGGGCGGCTGTCTCCTCCACGGTGGGGGCGCCCTTGGTGATGTGCCAGGTCGTCATGGTCGTCGCTCGTCCTTCACACCGGTGGGTTGCCGTGCTTGCGGGAGGGGAGGTCCGTGTACTTGGGCCGGAGCATGGCGAGCGCGCCGATGAGCGCGGAGCGGGTGGCGGCAGGGTCGATGACGTCGTCCACCAGGCCGCGTTCGGCGGCGTAGTAAGGGTGCATCAGCTCGGTCTGGTACTGCTTGATCTTCTGGGCCCTCACGGCGTCCGGATCATCCGCCGCGGCGATCTCCCGTCGGAAGATCACGTTGGCGGCTCCCTCGGCGCCCATGACCGCGATCTCGTTCGTCGGCCACGCCAGGGAGATGTCGGCGCCGATGGAACGCGAGTCCATGACGATGTACGCGCCGCCGTATGCCTTGCGCGTGATCAGCTGCACGCGTGGGACGGTGGCGTTGCAGTACGCGTAAAGCAGCTTCGCGCCGTGCCGGATGACACCGCCGTGTTCCTGGTCCACACCTGGCAGGAAACCGGGGACGTCGACGAGGGTCACCAGCGGGATGGAGAAGGCGTCGCAGAACTGCACGAACCGGGCAGCCTTCTCGCTGGCGTGGATGTCGAGCACGCCCGCCAAGGCGGCGGGCTGGTTGGCGACGACACCTGTCACGTGGCCGTCGAGGCGGGTCAGCGCGCACACGACGTTGGCCGCCCAGTCCGGCTGGATCTCGAAGTACTCGCCGTCGTCGACGATCTCCTCGATGACCGCCCGCACGTCGTACGCCTGGTTGGGGTTGGCGGGGACGACCTCCTGAAGGGCCCCGGTGAGCCGGCCGGCCGGATCGTCCGTGGGCTGGTGGGGCGCCGTCTCACGGTTGTTGGACGGCAACAGGGAGAGCAGGAACCGTACGTCTTCCAGACAGGCGGTCTCGTCGTCGTGGGCGAAGGCCGCGACGCCGGACACGGCGGAGTGCACATCGGCTCCGCCCAGCCCGTTCTGAGTGATCTCCTCGCCGGTGACGGCTTTGACGACGTCCGGTCCGGTGATGAACATCTGCGAGGTCTCGCGCACCATGAATATGAAGTCGGTGAGCGCGGGCGAGTAGGCGGCGCCACCGGCGCACGGGCCGAGCATCACAGAGATCTGCGGAATCACTCCGGAGGCGAGGGTGTTGCGCCGGAAGATGCCGCCGTAGCCGGCGAGTGCGGTGACGCCCTCTTGGATGCGCGCGCCGGCGCCGTCGTTCAGCGACACCAGCGGGGCACCCGCCGCGAGTGCCATGTCCATGATTTTATGGATCTTGGTGGCGTGCGCTTCACCGAGGGCGCCGCCGAATATCCGGAAGTCATGGGCGTAGACGAACACGGTCCGCCCGTGAACCGTTCCCCAGCCGGTGACGACGCCGTCGGTGAGCGGGCGCTTGTTCTCCAGGCCGAAGCCGCTCGCACGATGCCTGCGCAGGGCCTCGATCTCATGGAACGAGCCCTCGTCGAGGAGCAGGTCGATCCGTTCTCGGGCAGTCAGTTTCCCCTTCGCGTGCTGCCGGGCCGTGGCCTGCTCGTCAGGGCCGGCGACGGCCTCCTCCTTGAGCTGGGCGAGTTCGGCGGCCCGGTCGGATGCGGCTGCGGCGGTGTCGGTGATCACGCGATCTCCTTCGGGTTCAGAAGCCGGCGTGCCAGGTCCCGTTCTTCCGCGCTGAGCGGGATGTCGGGGCGTAGCTGTTCGGGATGGCCCGGCGGGGGCCGGAGCATCACCCCTTGCCCGGCCGGGTCGTCGGGTGGGGGGACGTGGACCCATATGGCACCGGCAGCGGCCAGTGACCGGCCGACCCACCGCAGGAAAGCGGCGGTCTTGGACCAGGAGGCCACATGCCTCTCCGTAACCGAGGACCCGATCGTCTGTACGGGCACGAGGGGTCCTCCTCGATGTGATGTCGGACGGTTCACGGTCACACGGTGGGCTCAAGACCTCTTGGAGGTGGGCTCAAGGCAGCGCGCCGCGCACAACGCCCGCCATCGCCGCAGAGGCCCTGGGTCTGGGAGCGGTCACGGCTCCTGGCACAGCAGTCGCGACACCAGGCTCATGGACTCCTCGTCGCACAGGCCGTCACCGCCGAACTCAGGGGGCGCCGCGGGAACGGCGTCGTGGCAGGCCACGCTGACGAGATACCGGTCCAGGGCCCGGTAGGCGCCGAACGCCCACGCGTCGAGGGCAGCCGGGGCACCGTCGGGTGCGAGCAGACCGCTGTGACCGTTCGTAGCGATCTCCCCTTCGATCACGTGGGGGATGTCGAACTCGGTGAAGAGCAGGCGGAGTCCCTGCCCCAGTGCTTTGGTGTAGGCCTCCTTCAGGGTCCACAGGCGCAGCATGGCAGCTGTCAGGGCCGGGCCCTCGACAGCTCCCAGGACTGCCTGCTCGCCTGGCGTGCACACGCGGGAGCGCATCACGTCGAGGGAGAGGGAACGTGACAGCGGCTCCGCGTCGACGCCGATCCGCCCGGTGCGGCTGATGCCGACCACGATGAGTTCGTCGGTGTGGGCGAGACTCACGTCGATCTGGCGCAGGCCGCGCAGATGCGGGCGCCCGCCGATCTTGTAAGCGAGATCCAGTTCCGCGGCGTCGGTCTCCAGAGCAGCCGCCGCCGTGTGTTTCAGGAGGAGCCTCGCGGCGGCGAACCGATGTCGCACGGTGGGGTCGCCGGTACGCCGGTAGCGCTGCCAGTCGCGGCCGAGCAGGTGGCGCAGCCGGGGTTCGGTGACGAGAGCGGGCAACCACTCCCCCCAGGTGGTGAAGACGACCACGCTGCCACACTCATCCCAGGCACGGTGGAGTTCCTGCCAGGGGCCGCCCGGGCCTCCTATGTGCACGGGGTGTGCGATGCGCGGCGCCCCGGCCTTCCCGATGCGTTTCCGGTGCCTCACCGCGTCAGCTCCGCGCCGTCGAGGTCGAAGCCCCGGCCGGTGCGCTGGCGGCTCAGCAATTCGTCGAGGACGCCGGTGACGCAGTCCTCCGGTCGGTTCGGTACCTCGATGCCCGCCCGGTAGGCGAGGCGGGACAGGGCGAGCAACGCCCAGCCCGGGTCGGCGAGGAAGGACGCTCCGTCTTCCTCGGCCTCCCAGGTACCCAGAACGGCTGCCGCGGTCACGACGAGCCCGTACCGATCGCTGAGCGCCGCTGTCCAAGGGCCGGACATCGAAGCTCCGAACCGCCCGGGCAGGGCACGGCACTGCTCGCGCAGGACGCGGAGTTCGCCCAGGAATCCGTCGGCGAACCGCCCCAGCAGGGCCGTTCGCCCGTCGGCGGCCCGGGCGCACGCGATCCGCTCGGCGGAACCGGCCAGGTACGCGGCCAGGAAGTCCGCGTCCCCGGCGAACGTCAGCAGCCGGTGATCCAGCCTCGGCAGGTCGATGCTTTCCCCGAACAGACCCGGCGGCGGTTCAGCCTCCACGAACCACGAGCGGTTCGCCAGTGTGCGCAGCTGCGGGACGATCACCGCCTGGCACGCGGCTGCGCCTGCCCGGCCGAGTCCCGCAGCGGGCAGGTCGCGAGTGAGCTTGGCAAGCAGGCCATGGGGAAGACCATCGCCTTGCCGGCCCGCCGAGCCGAGGACGGCGGAGAGTTCGTCCAGGGCGTCCCCGAGCAGGGCCGAGATCATGTACGTGGCCGCCACGGTCGGGACGTGAGCCCGTTCGGGGACCAGGCTCGCGGCCCGCAGGCATGCCTGTGCCAGGGCGTCGCAGGCGAGCAGATCGGCGAAGACGCCGGCGAGCGGCCGGCGCCAACGGCGGGCCGGCGACGCGGCGCTGTTCGCGGTGGCGGCGCTCACGGCCGAACGCAGCACCGGGTCGACCGCCGCGGTCACCGCGCCGGCGAGCAGACACCTGTTGATCTGGTTCGTGCGCAGGGCCAGGGCGACGCCCTCTCCGGCGCGGCCCACAAACGCGTTCTCGGGCACGGGGCACCGGGTGAACCGCAGGCCCGAGAAGACTGCCGCGCGCAGTCCCGGGGTGACCGCACGCGGCAGCAGGCGCATGCGCCCGGCGGGAAGCCGGGCGGGATCGAGGAGCAGCGCGGAGTGGCTGTGGGGCCCGGCCGCGGTGGCGGTCGCGGCGTGGAGGACGAAAGCGCCCGCCCGCTCGGCGTCCATGATCACGTCCTTGCAGCCGTCGAGGACCGGTCTCCCGTCGGCCGGCCGACGCAGGGTGAACCCGTCCCGCGACACTCCACCGGCCGGCCCGAGGCCTGGGTGGACGACGGTGATCCGGCCGCCACCGAGCAGCAGTGCGGCGACCGAACTCTGCTGGGTGGCGTTGCCGGCCGCCCATACCGCCGAGGCGGCGAACGACGAGGAGATGCCGCATCCGAGACCGAGGGCCACGTCGCGCCGGAACACGGGACGCAGTACCCGCATCAGCAGATCGGCACGGGCCAACATGCCCCCGTGCCGGACGGGGACGAGTTCGCTCCCCATCCCTGCCACCGCGAGCAGTTGCTCGGTCTCCACCGGTGGACGCCGGTCCCTGTCGAACTCGGCCAGTGCGGTGAATCCGTGCGGGTTTCCCGGGTCGAGGGGATCGCCGAGCATCCCGTCGAGGAGGGCAGCACGCCGCAGCGCGGTGGCCCGGTCATGCGTGCCGGCGGCTTGTTCGAGGGTGTTCCGGGAACTCGATGGGGAGTCCGCGAAGGGGGGCATGTGCGGCTCCCGGTCATGACTTCGGAGTGATCCTGCGGACGGCGCTCTGCGCGTGCTGCCGGGCCGACCGGAGGATGGCGGTGCTGTCCCGGCTGAGTACCTGGCGCGCGTGCCGGTGAGCACCGGTCGCGTCGGCGTGGGTGCCCATCGCCTCCGTCATGTCCTGTAGGTGCAGCACCGCTTGGTGCCGCGCGACGACGGTCACGCCGGTCGCGTCGGGCTCGACCGACCATTCACCGGTCTGCGCGGCTGTCGACGCGAGCGGCTCGGTCAGCTTGTAGACGATCCGGCCGCTGTGGGGGAAGCACACGCGTACGGCCTCGGCGGTGTGCGTGCGGCCGTCGTCCGTGGCCGTATCCATTCTGATCTTCTGGATTCCGGGGGTCTCTTCCATGAGATCGAGGCGTCTCAGCCACGGGAGCTGTCCGGACCAGTTCTCCATCCTGTACAGGAAGTCGTAGACGAGTTCGGCCGGCCCGTCGACGCGCAAGGTGTCCTCGACGGCGACGACGCGTTCGTCGAGGGTGGTCCAGCGTTCGGCCAGATGTTTCACGTTCGTCAACAGGGCACGGAGATCGGTGTCCCGGGCCAGTTCCAGCCAGGTGGCACCGGCGCCGCGTCCTGCGGACACCGGAAGGGCGTGGTGCAGGGTCAGGCGAGACGAGCCTTTCGGAAGCTCTTTGACGACCCAGGAGCCGGACACCCCTTGCATGTGTGGTGCGGGCATCGCCTGACGGAAGTCGATCCGTCGCGCGGCGGGGTCGAGTGTGCGCCGGGTGACCCAGGAGGTGACCTCGCCGTACGCGAGCGCCCATATTCGCAGGCGCTGGTCGGCACCCTCCAAATCCAGCTGCTCCACGTGTACCGTCGGGGCGAGGAAGAGCGGCCAGCGCACCGCGTCCGCGACGATTCCGTAGACGACTCCGGCGGACGCGGTTATGTCGACACGGTGGGACGTGCGGTGGAAGGCCGTCTCGGGCATCGTTGTCTGTTCCTTTCTCCGGCACACGTGACCGACCGTGGGCCATGCCACTCGTGAAACGGTCAGCTGCAGATGAAGACCGGATCACCGGGGGCTGCGGCGGGAGAATCTGCCGGGAGTACCCGCGCCGCTGCTCGGGTCCCTATGTTTCGTGGAGGCTGAGTACTGGCTACCGGAGTGACGTAGGGGGACCTCGCCCCGTCTGGCTGGGGCGGACCCGGCGGGCCCGCCCCAGGGTGCGGTCTTTTTCTGCCGACCGTCTGGATCAGGCTGTGGCGCGCGTGGACAGCGCCCTGTTGACGGCCACAATGTACTGGCGTGGGGTCTCGGCCTCGTCCAGTGCCTCCTCGTCGAGCGTGACACCGGAATCGCGCTCGATGATGCCGGTGACCTGGAGAAGCGACAGGGAGTCGTAACCGAGTTCGGCGAACCCGATATCCAGCACGTCACCGTTCATCTCATGGGTCTCGCTGCCTCCGCTGCTGCGCAGAAGGTCGATCAGGGTGGTGATGTCGAGCTGCTGCATGATGATGTCTCTCTCCTCGTGCTGAGCACGATTAAGGGTTCGGGTCCCTATGGATCGGTGAGCGGGGCCGGCCGTTCGCCGACGGACGGCACCTTTCAGGGCTGTGGGGCGGGGGCCGACACCGACGCGCGCCCGGCTACGGCCTCGAGTCGCCGCACGACGCGGCAGGCTCGGCCCGTCAGGCGAGGCAGCACGCCACCGCGCACGAAGAAGTGGTCACCGGCCACGGTGCGGGTCGCGACGGGCCCGGCACTCCACCTGCGCCAGCCGGCGACCGTGGCAGGTGACACCAACGGGTCGCGGTTCCCGGACACTGCGAGCAGTGGAACCGGTAGCGGCCCGTGCGCGGCCGCCGATGTACGGGCGGCGATGCGTAGCGCACCGGCCAGGCGCAGGTCGTCGCGGAGCACAGGGAGCGAGGCACGACGCCAGTACCGCCGCGCTTCGGCGCCGTCGGGCAGCGCTCCCATGATGTGGAGCATCTCCAACAGATCGTCGTCGGAGCTCTCGCAGGCGTCGGAGAGCTTGCTGGTCTCGTCCGGGGGTGGGCAGGCGCCCACCGCGAGGAGCGCGGGCAGTGGCATCCCTTGTTCGTGCAGAGCCTGGGTAAGGGTGTGGGCCACCATCGCACCGAGGCTGTGCCCGTACAGCGCGTACGGCTGCCCGGCCGTGACGCTAATGCGGTCCATCAGGTGCGCGACCAGTGAGTCACGGCCGGTCAGGCGTGCTTCCTGACGCCGGCCCCCGCGGCCCGGCAGCAGCACAGGCACGGGTTCGACGCCCGGACCGGTTCTACGTGCCCAACCGTGGAAGACCGAAACTCCTGCCCCGGCGTGCGCGAAGCAGTACAGCCGCACGGGCAGTCCTGTGTCCGCCATCTCTGCTCTCCTCGGCCCGTCGGAATCGCGCGTGCCTGTTCAGGCTCCCTGACAGCCCTAGAGGCGGGCTCGAAACTCGACCGGCCGGCACCTCAGGCGGCGTAGAGATCGAAGGTCGAGCCGCGCCGGGGCCCGGTGGACAGGTCGAGGGCAGGATCCACTGCGAGCATTGCCTGGTGCATACGCTGCATCTGCGGCGACGGCTCGACGCCCAGCTCCTCGATGAGCCGCATCCGCAGCTTCCGATAGAGGTCGAGAGCCGCAGCCTGCCGACCCGACCGGTACAGAGCCACCATGGCCTGCGAGTGCAGCCCTTCGTGGTGCGGGTGGCGTGCCGTCAGGTCCCGGAGCTCGGCGGTGATCTCGCAGTGCCGCCCCAGGCGTAGGTCGGCGTCTATGCGTCGCTCCACCGTGACCAGCCTGCTCTCCTCCAACCGGAGCACCTCTATGGTGAGCGCGGGGCCGACGCGCACGTCGACCAGGGCGGGCCCCCGCCAGAGGGCAAGAGCCTGACGCAGGGTCTGGGCGGCGCCTTCGTCGTCCCCGGCTTCGAAGGCCGCCTGCCCCGCCGACACCCTTCGCTCGTACTCGTGCACGTCCGCGCTGTCCGTCGGGATCTGCAGCACATATCCGCCGTGCCGGGTGGCGAGTACGTCCTTGGCGGTGTGCGGCGCATCGGGTCCCATGGCAGTGCCCAGCCGGCGCCGCAGCTGCAATATGTAGGTCTGCAGCGTCGTCAGGGCGCTGACCGGCGGGTCAGCGCCCCAGATCTCCTCCATCAGCGTCGGCACAGGCATGATCTGCCCCGGGTACAGCGCGAGAAGCGACAGGATTTGTCGGGGTTTTCCCGCTGTGGGAACGATGGAGACACCATTGACGTCAGCATTGAGCGGCCCCAGAACCCGGATCCTCATTGACGTTCTCCCATGACTCGTCGAGAGCTTCTCGTTTTGATCTCCGAAGCAAGGCATACGGACTTCTTTGTCCGCTTCTGCGTGCACGGCCTCAAGCACCGTACTGACTGAAACAGGGCGCCTCGGATTTCTTGAGTCTTCGTCAAGCGGATCTCCGCCAGGCCGCGTGCCGCTGCGGCGCGCTCCCCCCTTCACCTGCGTCAATCGCTATAACGCGTCCTTGAAGGGTCAGACGACACGGACCACACGGGAGCCGGGCTCAGCGGCCGTTGACCCTGTGTGGGTGTGGGCCAGCAGTATCGAGCGGTGCAGTTGGCGAAGCACGACCGAAGGTTCCAGGCCCGACTCGCGTGCGAGAGTCCCGCGCAGCTTCCGGTAGACGTCCAGTGCTTCGCTCCAGCGGCCCGAGCGCTGCAGGGCGATCATGAACTGTCGGCACAGGTTCTCGTGGGTGCGATACCGGCTGACCAGAACGGTCAGCTCGGCGAGCAGTTCCCGGTGCCGTCCCAGTTGCAGATCCGCCTCGATGCGCTGGTCGAGCGCGCACAGCCGGCTCTCCTCCAGGCGTGCGGCCTCCAACTCCATTTGCTTGCCCAGCTGGACGTCGGCGAAGGGCGCCCCGCGCCACAACACGAGCGAGTCGCGCAGCAGCCGCGCACCGTCCGCGTGATCGCCCTCGCCGACGGCTCGGTAGCCGAGTCCTGCGAGCCTCTCGAACTCCTTCGCGTCGCTGGTTCCGCCCCTGGTGTTCAGGAGATAGCCCCCAGGGCACGTCACGAGGATGTCCTTGGCCGACACGGCTCCAGGGCCTTGTGCAGCCAGGGCGCCGGTGATGAGCTCTCGCAGCTGGAGCACGTACGTCTGGAGGGTGGTACGGGCGCTGCGCGGCGGCCTGTCGGCCCATAGCTCCTCGATCAACGCGGACACGGGCACAACCTGGTCGGCGAAGAACGCCAGGAGTGCGAGCACCTGTCGCGCCTTCGGCGCGGTGGGCGTGATGGAGACCCGGCCCTCCGTCACGATCAGAGCTCCCAGAATTTCGATATCCACGTTGCTTCCCCCTGTAGTTTCGTCAGCCTTTTTCGGACCCGCGGTCGAGACGGGTCGGTCCTCCTGAACGAGAAATGAAGTCTGTGCAGGCGGGCATCTTCCTTCCACACATGGCCGAGGAGAGTCTTCTCACGTTTGGCAGTCGGTCGAAGCGATCGCCCCGTGCAGGGGGCTCACGGAAGTCGACCCGACCGCTTTGGCGGAATCCGGTGGCTGTCTGAGCGGATTCGGAGACCGGCATCCGCCACTCAGGTCACGGGCGGCGGATGCCTCGTCACACCGGAGCTCGTCGAGCCCCCTCCCGGCTGGATTGCTCCGCCGCACGACCCGGCAATCGGAGACGGGACTTCTCGCTGACACGGCGACGGATGGACACCGGAAACCTCGACAATTGCAAAGCCTTCGGAAATAGTTCGGTCATACGCGCTGAGTGCACTGCCGTACAGGCGAAGCCCGGAACTCCCGTCCGCAGTCTTGGCATGACCGGACTCCGTCCCGGGTGCCACGCGAGGCCGAGATCCTGCAGGGTGCGAAGGGAGCCGCGGGCAGAGTCACCGAAGGTGGCGGTGGCGCTGACCTGGCCTTCCTGGCAGGAGGGGCCGACGGCAGGAACGTGCGGGGCACACCGCACTCGCCGCTCGGGGCGAGGCGCTCTTCCTGCGGATCCCGGATCCCATCCGAGCGAGGCCCTTTCCTCCCAGTCCCGCCCCTGCACATACGATCGCGCCCACGGCACAACAACAGCACCCTCCCCCGCTCAATCAGCCGCACCCCAATTGTGCAGCTGATCCATCAAAGCAGCAGCCCCCGCCAACACGTCACCCGAAGATCAATTTCGGTCACATGGCTTAAAATCGAACAGCTTCTCGGCCGTGTGACACCGATGTTTCAACGGTGGAATGTTCCTGCTGGTCGGGATGCCTGTCGGGACCGTAAACGGGGATACGGAGGAGTGCCTCGAGGCGGCAGGCGGCGTCATCACGACCCGCGAGCAGCAGACGTTCCCAGAGATTACGGGCAACGCTGAGAACATAACTCTGCGACGAAAGCACCGTGGTGGACCGAAGATATCGCTTCTCAGCAGCCCGCCGCTTTCAACCGGAGGCAAAGATTTCCCTTTCAAAGGACAAGTGAAGAAGTCAAACCTGATTGCACTCGCGGCGATCGGTCCGTCCTTTCGTGCGATGCTGCGACCGCTGCGAGCCCGCACGCGGGCCAGCTACTGCGGGGGCGCGCTCGCGCCCTCGATTTCTCTGAGTTGTGAGCTATGGGCGGCCTTGCATGCCTGCCCGGGCGAAGCTGGCGGGGCGGCCGTCGCCGTTCTGCCGGCCAGGGCGGCCAGGGCGGCCATCTGCGCCAGGAGGCCGGCTGGGGGATCGTTCAGGTTCAGGGCGTGAGCGGTGATCGTGACGGAGGAACAGCGGATCACGTGGTCGGTGGGGGCCGTGCCCGGGCCGGCCGCCGCGTAGATGAGGTGGCCGCGGCTGATGCCCAGGGCGGTGCAGTAGGCCAGGAGCTGGTAGAGGTGTTCCACGGGTGGGGACGTGACCTTGAGGTACGTGTACTTCGCGTCCATCACCGAGATCGGACGGCCCCCGCGGTACAGAACCAGGTCGGGGCGGAAAGCGGCCCGGCGCGCCTCGTCCAGGCGGTGGACGTCCTGGGGAGCGCAGCGGATGCCGTGGCGGGCCAGGGCTTCGCCGAGTGTCACCGTCACAAAGCGTTCGAAGACCTTCGGCAGGTCCAGCAGGAAGCCGTCCGCCGGGATCGGAACGCCTCCTTCCTGTCGTACCGAGCGGCCGGACAGAAGGAGTTCAGCCAGCCTGAGGGCCGGGGCATAGCGGGCGTTGAGTCTCGTCGGGATCCAGGTGGGAAGCGGTTGGCCGGGGTGAGGCGCGCGGACACCGTGAAGGCGGTGGGCGAGGTGGCGGAGGGTCAAGCGGGTCGAGTCCAGTACGCCCGGCAGGTGAGCGGCCAGATTCAAGGCAGCCAGCAGGATGCGGTTCTCGGGGATGTCCGGGGTGTGGTCGTCGTACCGGACCGATATCGGCAGCGGCAAACCGGTGCGGCGGAGTTGGTCCGTGGTGCGGATACGGCCCCTGATCAGGGGCAGCTCCTCGGCCACCTCGCTGTAGCCGTGCAGGACGCCCGCCTCCAGGGTGCGGCGGGCGGTGCGGGCCAGCAGGTCGGCGAGGGCGGGGAGGAGGTCGTCGGCTGTCGCCGCGGTGACCGGCTCCGGGTGCCAGGGGTCGGTGGAGGAGTAGGAGAGGAGGAAGAGGAGGTCTCTGATGGGGAGTTTGGGGCGCAGCCGGAGGTGGACCGCTCCGCCGGACCGGGTGGGCAGACGGATCAGGCCCACCTTCTGGTTGCCCCGCACATTCCAGCGCCCGCCCGGTGCCGGGGTCAGCCGTACCAGGTCCGGCACGGCGACCAGGGCCGCCACCTGGTCGCCGGTCAGTTCGTACGCGCTGCCGGGGCCGGTCTCCTGGACGGTGAGGGTGAGGTCGGCGCTCACGATTCGACGGCCGGGAGCGGGGAACCGACCGGCCGGCCCTGCGGGGCGGCGGCCTGCGACGGGAATCCGGCCGAGGGGCCCGGCATCGCGGCGGCCGCCCGCAGGGAGTCCAGGCCGTACTCCGCTTCGACGTCGACGCCGGTGCCGTAGAGCTGGTCCTCCAGGAGCGGCAGGATCTGGGTGCGCCAGATGAGGTCCAGGCCCCCGGGGCGGGCCACGCCGGGCTTCATCAGGTACGACGGGCCGATGGCACGGTCGGCGTCGCCGAGGCGGGAGTTCAGCTCGTCCAGCAGCCGGGCGGCAGTGTCCGGGAGACCGCGGGCCTGCAGCCAGCGCGCCAGCAGACCCTGCACCGGCGGCTTCTCGGGGGACAGCCGGCGGAAGGCGAAGCGGCGGCGCATCGCCGCGTCGACCAGCGCGATGGAGCGGTCGGCGGTGTTCATCGTGCCGATGAGGAAGAGATTGCCGGGCAGATGGAACGGATCGTGCGGGCTGTACTGCACGGTGATGGGCTCCTCGCGGTACTCCAGCAGGAAGTACAGCTCGCCGAAGACCTTCGCCAGGTTGGCCCGGTTGATCTCATCGATGATCAGGAAGTACGGATTCGCCGGGTCCTTCCGTGCCCGCTCGGCCAGCAGTCTGAACGGACCGGGCGACACGTCGAACATCACCGAGCCTCCGTCGCCCCGAACGGGACGGAAGCCCTCGAAGAAGTCCTCGTAGGTGTAGGAGGGGTGGAACTGGACCAGCTGCACCCGGTCCGGACCCGCCAAATGTCTGGCCAGCGCACGGGCGACGTGGGTCTTCCCGGTGCCGGGCGGCCCGTGGAGCACCAGCTGAAGCTGGTCCTGCAGCTGTTCGGCGGTCTCCCGCAGCCACTCCAGCGGCATGAGCAGTTCGTCCGCCAGCTCCTGGGTGATCGGCGGGAACTCAAGGGGCTTGGTGACGTCGACCTCGGCGAGTACATCGTCGACCGCGTTCTCCAGACCCGCACGCTCCGCCAGCTCGGCGGCCACACTGCTGATGTCGTACACCGCCGGCGGCAGCGGCAGCCTTGCCTGGACCTTCTCGGGGAGGTCGGCCCGGACCAGGGGGCGGTCGGCGGTCGCCCAGCGCACCCGGAGACGGCGGGCGTTGTCGAGGCCCTCGGAGGCGTCGTACGTCGGTGCGCCCTGCACGGTGCCGACGTGTACCTCGTCCGGGGTGACGGTGACGACCAGGTCGCCCGGCTGCATGACGGTCAGGAAGACATGCAGCTGATAGGCGGCCGCCCCGCGCAGCTGGGCGGTGGCCTCGGGCATGGCCTCGGCGACCGCCTGCCGGACCTGCTGCTTGGTGGCGCCGACGGGGATCTCCGGGACCTCCCGCCAGGAGAGCGAGCAGTAGCCCTGCCTGAGCCAGGCCGGGATGAAGTCGTGCCCGTCCACGTTGTGGCCGCGGACCAGCCAGCCGCGCTGCTCGTGCGTTACGGCGCCCTTGCGCCAGCGGCCGACCCAGGGCTCGTCGTAGAAGTCGACGGGCTGGCCGACCTGGACCTCCAGGTTTCTGCTGAGCGTCAGCAGGTCCTTGTCGTCGTTGCCGGTGGGACCGGAGAGCTCGTCCGCGAACGCCTTGAGGATCTCGTGCTTGTGGTGGGCACTGGCGATGGGCTGGAAGTCGTCCGGGAAGAGCGTGAAGAGCAGTACATGGATCTGGGCACGGCCCTTCTTGTGGCCGACCGAGTCCTGGATGCCGAAGCAGAGGGCACGGAAGCCCCACGGATCTTTGAGGAGTGCCTCCCGCTCCGTGGGCTCCGCCCTGGCCAGCCGCTCGACGAGGAGAACCAGGATCTGGAACTGCGCCCAGCGGTAGTTGAGGAACCCCTGCCCACCGTGGAGGAAACCCTTCAGTGCGGGCTCCAAGTCCGGGGGCACATCCAGGGGGCGGCCGGCCCAGGACAGCACCTCGCGGAGGGTCTGCAGTTTCTTCGGAAGACCGATCTGCTCGGGGACCAGAGGGGCCATGTTCACGAAGAGCAGTTCGGCGGCGAGGACGATCGTCTCGTCGGGGGCGTCGGTGAGCTGCCGGCGCAGCTTGACGAGAAAGGTGTCCGACGATTCGTCGGGCCGGTCGACGAATCGGGCGCGCAGATCGGAGGCGGTCGCCTCGGTCCAGGCTGCCAGTTCCGGCTGGAACGCGGACTTCCCGCTCCGTAACCCGCCGCAGAAGACTCGCTGCACCACGGCCGCGACCTCGGCGCCGTCCGGTCGTCTCGCCACACTGCCACCCACCCCTCGAGTGTTTCGAAGTGCCCACCCTAGTGAGGGGGTCGGAGGTCTGATAGGTCATACAACGGGGTTCAGGGCTGCGGGGTCGTCCCCGGTTGCCTCAGGACGGTTAGATGCTCAGGTGGTGAACTGGGCACAGATGTACGACTGCTACGGAGACGTCGATCGCGTCCCCGAGCTCCTGGCGAGGGTCGAGCGCGAGGACGATGCAGAGGCATGGGATGAGCTGGGTCACCGGCTGATCCTCGAACACGACTTGATGTTCCCCGCCAGTTTCGCCGCACTGCCGCGCCTGGTACATCTTGCGTCGCGGCGTACGGCGGCACGCGAGCTGGCTGGGGCGATCGTCCGGCGCGCGGCAGGGAACCACGGCCTCGACGATCTGCTGGCGGGCTGTACCGCAGCGATCGCGGAGTTCCGTGAGCTGCTGGATCGGCACCTGCGGTCACGGCCGGACGACTACCTCGCGACCTTCCGCGACTTGATCGCCGTCGAAGGGCACCACCACTGGAGTGCGGCCCTGGGGGACTTCTCGGACGACTTCTACCAGGTCGCCTGCCCTCACTGCGCTGTCGAGGTGACGATCGCCATAGGCGACTACGGACGCTACTCAGCCATCCGGGACTGGAACCTGGGCGACGGGGACCGACGCGCCCTGAAGCCGGTGCCCGCCGAGGAGCTCTCCAGCACCGGCTGCTGGATGTACGAGACTGCCGTGCGGGACGGGGAATTCGTGCTGGCCGACGGAATCACCCATCTCTTCGGCCAGGCGGAGTGCCCAAGCTGTGCCAGCGTCTTCAACATCGCCGACGAGTACGCATCATCCAATCGCCCTCCGATCTGAGCGGTGTACCGGAAGCGAGTGACTCTGTCTCAGGTCCAGATGCACAGCCGGATCGAGGAGACCGCGACAGCGCTATGGAATGCACAGGCGACGGCTCCCAAATCGATTGCCCTCGCTGCCCGGCACCGTGTGACATGTGTGCATGAGCAGAATGGCGCAGGTCATCGTGTTGGCGCGGTACGAGGACGAGGTGATGGAGCCGCTGACGCGGCCGGACGAGGCCCGCACCTGGAACGGCTGCTTCGTGCAGATCCCCTGGTTCGTAGGGGGCTGGCACATCGAGTTCGGGCGGTGGAACGGGCGCCGCGGCGTGCTAAAGGACCTGGAGTCCCTGCCGTGGAACGAGCCCGCCTGCGTGCAGGTCATGCTGCACGACGAGGACGACGACCTGTTCGGTCTGTATATGTTCCGCGGCGAGGTCCTCGTCGAGGTGGGCATTCCCGGCACCCAGCGAGTGCACACTGCTACCTCGCCGCGGGACGCGGACCCCGGCTTCCTGGTCCGGACCGGCCTGGGAAGGGGAGAGGACCGGCACTCGCCGGAGCACGTACAAGACCCGCGGTCGTGCTGGTGACCCGGCCCAGACTGGGCCTCGCGGCGCGGACCTCAGCCTCGGTCACAGGATGGGGTGAATCGTTCGTCCCTTCTCCGCGTCAACAGCTCGCCTGGAGTGGAACCCCGTGGTGCAGTCGAAGCGGTGATCGTTCCTCCCGGACCAGCGGTGATGAAGCGCTGGTCGGCCACGATGCTGGTCCTCACTTCTCGATGAGGCGGTACTGAACGGGCCGGTCCTGCACCTTGACCAGCAGACCGGTTTTAGCGAGGCGCCGATAGGTCCCCTCCGACCTTGCCTCCGTGGAGCGAGCGCTGGACGAAATCGGCTACGTGAGCGTCCCCGAGGAACTGCTGGGAAGCGACTACGAGGGCCCAGGTCCGCTGGTGCTGTTCGAAGCGCGGCCCACTTGGTGGACGCGGTTCTTCGGCCTTGTGTGATCCGCCTGCCCGGCGGGATCTCGCAGCAAGAACGGTTCCGGCTACCCCCACCGGCCGGCTGCGCGGAGATCGGCGATAGACGGCATGCTGTCCATCGCTTCTTCTGCACGTCCGTGTTTGATGAGGAGCGCGGCCACCTCCCACGCCTCCACGTCGGCATCTGCCCGGAGCAGGCCGAGAGCCTCGTCGACGCGTCCTGACTGCTCCAGGATCCACGCGGTGCTGGATGTCAGTCCGTACACGTCCGTCGGTAGGGTCTTGGCGTAGGCGAGGGCTTCCTCGTATCGGCCTGCCTCGCCCAGCAGCCCTATCCGGTTCGTGTGGAACCAGGACGAGTGCTCGTCGATGTATTCGGCATCGCGCTCGTCGAGGATGGCCAGGGCGTCATCGAAACGCCCGGCCTCGGAAAGAAGATGGATGACGCTTTCGAGAAGGCAGGCATCGTGGTGGTCGAACGTAGGTCGCCCCACCTCGACGGCCTCCGCGATCCGACCCTGCCGCCCCAGCAGCTCGATCAATGGCCAGCGGCAGCGGTCCCACTCGTCAGCCGCAATGAAACGTCGCAGGACGGTCTCGGCCTCTTCGGCCTGACCGCGGTCTTCGAGGGCCCTGGCGTAGTAGGGCAAGCCGACGTGCGCGTGCTCCCCTATGCCCAGTTCGCGCAGTTCGTCTATGCGACCGTTGCGCTGGAGGAGTTCGGCATAGGCGGTGAGCGTGTTCTGGACCAGGAAGTGACCGGCGGCTACGTCTGCCCTGAGTACCCGGACGGCCTCGTCGACGCGGCCCGCGCGTTCCAGGACCTGGGCCTGAAGGTCCTGCGCATTGCTGGCATCGAGGTTCCATCGTTCCTCACCGCAGGCGGTGCGGGCCCGCTCGGCCTTCGGTGCGAGCAGTTCAAGGACCCGATCGTCCCGGTTCTGGCCCTCGGTCAGCTCGACCAGGGTGGACAAGAGCCATCCCCTGTCAAGATGCGGGGTGAGAACGGAGATCGCTTCATCCACCTGTCCCGCCTTGACCAGCAGCTCCGCGAAGTTGCGGCACACGTGCTCCGACGCCAAATCCGTATCGTCCGGGCGGCCCCAGTCCAGCGCCTGCTGTACCCGTCCCGCCTGCAGCATGATGTCGGCAGCCGCCCAGCGTGCTGGCTCCCAGCCAACTTCGACAAACGGCCTCAGCACGCCCAGAGCCCGCTCGAACTCCGCCATCCTGCCCAGCTCGCACACTGCCGCCCTCGCGCAGGACCACGCTCCCCTTGAAGCCGCCCGGACCAGCAGTTCCACGTGCCCTTGCTCTACCAACAGGTCCACCAACACGGGCGGGTATCCACCGAGACCCCCTGACTGCCACTTAAGATCATCAATATTCACGGCCTGAGCGTACGGCCGCCCACTGACAAACCAGCGGCACCATACTTCGGTCGCTGAGCTAGCCCATCGTCGACAACGCGCCTTCCCTCTAGCCGTTTCGACGATCCTCAACTGCACCGCGTTGCCTCGCGCGCAGCAGGTCGTCCATCACGACAAGGCAAACGTTGCCTGATACGGCACTGATGGCCCTGACGTCGGTGAGCGCCTGCCCGGTCGGATCCGCCAGGTGCTTGACGGGGCCAGTCGGTAGACAGCACCGCGAGCCGGTTTCATCTGATTTTCAGCTGCAGTCGCCAACGGCGCCTCACCGCCCCTGGGCGTCGGCGCGGCCCGTGGGCGTCAGCTGGGCATGTTCCGCGGGGAGTTGGACCGGGCGCTGGAGCGGGGCGTGCATACAGGCGGCATGGTCGCGTTCAAGTGCCCGCCGTGGAGGCGGGATGGCCCGTGGAGCCGCTCGAGAACGTCCCGGTTCGCCGGGCAGGGCCACCATCGCTCGACTGATCAAATCCTGCGCGCCAGGCGATGACACACAGATACGATGCGCTCGCCGCTCGCACAGACGTGCCCATCGGGGCACCCTGCGTGCGATCAACGGGAGGAATCACTTGACCATGTCCTTCGGCGCGAGACCGCGTGCAGTTCTCGCCTCTCTGGGAGCTGTTGCCATGGCGCTGGCCGGCGCCGCAACCCCGGCGAACGCGGTCGACGGGACGCTCACCCCACCGACTTATCTGTTCAACGAGTACAGGCACTGCGCGACGGACGCACAGCAGCCTTCGTACCGGGGGGCCCGCGAAGGTCTGCTGGTGGAAGGCGTCCCCGGAGTCACAGAGGCCACGGGAGGCGCCCGCGTCAGCGTGCGGTACCAGGTCTGGCCGGTAGCCGATCCCTCGAAGATCACCACGGTCACCCGCGACTACGCCACCCCCGGATTCGAGGCTCCCGCCACCCTTCCGGCAAGCGCGTTCGTCGATGGGCAGAGCTACGCATGGCAGGCGCGGACGGTGGCAGGGGACGCGGTCTCGGACTGGTCAGCACCCTGCTATGTCACCGTCGACAACAGCAAACCTGCGAATGCCCCCTCCATCACCTCGTCGAACTACACACCCGAGACATGGAACGAGGGCGGCGAGCCGGTCGAGTTCACGCTCGGCGCGAACGGCGTCGACGATGTCGAGGGCTTCGAGTTCTCCTGGCAGCAGAGCCTGCCGGTCATCGGTACGAGTATTGGTGACCACGGCATTCCGCAGCCCGTCGACCCGTACGCCGATACAAAGTACTTCAAGCGCGCCAACACGCTCGGTGGCTCGACCACGCTCAGTCTGGTGCCGCCGACCGGCTCCGGTCCGATGACGCTGTGGGTGCGCAGCCTGGACCGCGCCTACAACGGGTCGGGGATCGCCAGGTACGACTTCCGAGTCAATTCCACGGCGCCCACCATCTCACCGGCGGTCCCGGAACCCGAGTTCGGTCAGCCTACCGAGTTCATGTTGCGCCCCGACCCCGAGCTGCAGGCGAAGAGCCCTGTCGTGAGCTACTCCGTCAAGACCATCGGAGGTCAGGAAGACAGGACCTTCGACGTCACGGCACGACCGGACGGCACTGCGACGGTGGAGCTCGCGCTGGATGGCCTCTACAACGAGCACCTCCAGGTGAGCAGCAGGAGTGGCAACGGATGGGTGAGCGACGCAGCGTGGTGGGGTATCAGTTTCGACACCACGCCCGGTGTCTCGTCGGTCACCTACCCGGAGAACGGTTCGGGCGGTGGCATCGGCGTTCCGGGCACCTTCACGTTCACACCCAGGGTGAAGGATGTCGTGAGCTTCACGTACAGCTTCAACAACGGTGACCCGGAGGTGACGGTCCCTGCGGGCGCCGACCACACCGCGAGCGTCGACTGGAGCCCGGCCGCGGATGGCTGGCATGACCTCACGGTGTACGCGACGACCCGCTCGGGCCTTCAGCTGGCGCCCTACGACTACTTCTTCACCGTGAACTGAATCCAACCCACCAGAAAATCCCGGGCCCGGCTCCCCTGCGGAAGCCGGGCCCGCGTCTGCTCAGGCCGGTCAGGCGTCAGCGTCGCTCCCGCGGCGCCCGACGATGACTGCCTCCAAGAGTGCCGGATGCCTGTTCAACAGCGGCCGTGTTGGAGGTCTACCAGTCCTGGTACCGCGAGGGCCGTACGGACGAGACCGAGTTCCGCTCGGTCACGACCTCCGGACATTCGACCTCCATCCGTAGGGGCCATCCCCGCGTGCGCGGAGAGCAGTGGCTGGTCACCGCTTTCAACGCCACGGTCGCGGGAGCATCCCCGCGTGCACGGGGAGCTGACCCCGCTCGGGGCGAACTGTCACCGGCGGACGGGACCATCCCCTTGTGCGCGGGGAGCAGCCGACGGCGTCGTTGGCGTTGAGGATCGCCTCGGGACCATCCCCGCGTGCGCGGGGGGCAGGGCATGACGGTACTGATCATGGGCGGCAGCGGGGGACCATCCCCGCGCGCGCGGGGAGCAGGCTGCGTGACCTGCAGGTTCATCGGCGAGGGAACGCGTTTCTGTGCAGTTTAATGGGACAGCTGTCCACCAAACAGCACCCGGCAAGGCATCGCTGCCGGTCGCAGGCCCATAGAGCCGAGAACCCAAGTGACCCTCCAGCTCCCGCCGCAGGTACTCTCCGATCTCCGTCCGGTCGGCGCCTCTCCGGAGCTTCTGGAGCAGCAAGGGCGCACCTGCAGTCGTGGTCGTCCCGCTCAACGGCCGGGACGCCAAGCGGATCTCATTCGTTGAGCAGGTATCACAGGCCATCCGCGGTGGGCTTCACGTCC
This sequence comes from Streptomyces sp. NBC_01460, assembly GCF_036227405.1. Classification (NCBI taxonomy): domain Bacteria; kingdom Bacillati; phylum Actinomycetota; class Actinomycetes; order Kitasatosporales; family Streptomycetaceae; genus Streptomyces; species Streptomyces sp. NBC_01460. The sequence goes on along the minus strand of NZ_CP109474.1, from coordinate 97,148 downwards.
CGATCCCACCGTCGTGATCCAGCCGAGGCTCACCGAGCAGCCGCGGCTCAGAGCTCAACCCGCAAGCCCGGCGCGCGCCTTCTGTAGCTGCTCCACGCTCACCGTGCCCGCCTCCGGGAGACCCGCGGCCCCCCACGCCTCCTGGGCGCGCGCCACGACGCCGCCGGCATCGTCCAGGAGCACCTTCTTCGCCATGTTCACGGAGATTGCGCCGTTCCCGAGGTCCACGAGGTGGGCGAGCATGCGCACGTTGTGCTGCCTGTTGCCCGCCTTCTCCTCGTTGTACCGGTAGACCAGAACCCACCTCCCGACCAGGGACCGGGCCCGCTCGATCAGCTGGCGGCCGCGGTCGGTCTCCTCCTGCTCGGTGCGGATGGTCTCCGCGTCGCCGGACGGCGGCCTCAGGGTGAGCAGGCCGCGCCGGCTGCTCTCCTCGATCTCGACCTTCTCCAGGAAGGCGACGAACGTCTTGGCGCTCTCCAGGCGGTCGACGTCCTGCGCCGCCTGCTTGGCGATCATGTGCAGGTCGACGGTGAGCGTCTGGACGCGGCGGCCCCAGGAGGCTTCCTCACCGGGCGGGCAAGGGCCGGCAGCGTGAGCGGCGGCGATCACAAGGCTGTAGTCCACGCCCCCATCATCGCTCCCGGCCCCGACGTCGTAGCTCCACGGGTCGTTCTCTCCCACAGCGCGGCAGGGAGCCCGTCCGCACGGACCAGCCGCAAGGAAATCCGAGGGAGGTCAACTCTCCAACGACGACACTATTCCGAAACCCCCTTCAGATCCCACTCATCACTGCGAGACTGAGTCGAGCAGCTAGGGAGCCGTTTCTGCATGGTGCACGGCGTCTCTACTAGTCCGGGGACGCAGCAGAGATGCCGAAGTAGGTAAGTGCGCACCGCTAGTGCTCACATGACAGTGTTGGTTCTCGCTCCCTACTGTCAGGGGTGAAGGGCAGCCGAACGGCGGCCACGAGGGAGTTCAGATCATGTCCATTGCTGACCACACGGATCAGCTCCATTCACAGGCGGAGATCGCCGCGTTGGCGGGCGTCTCCCGGGCGACCATCACGCAGTGGCGCAGGGCCCCCGGCTTCCCGCCCCCGCAGCGCGGCGGGGAGTCGGATCTGTTCCATCGGGCCGGCGTACTCGCCTGGCTGGACGAGCGGCCGGTGCCTGGGCGGCTGCTGCAAGGAGATTCGGAGGGCACGACGTTCGGTGCACGAGCGCGCGCGGCCCTGGCCGGGAAGCCGCAGACCGTCTCCGACGCGCCTGAGACGGTCGAGCCGGACATGCGGCCCGATCCACGTGACGTGGACCACGTGCGTGCGCTCATGGGGCAGCTGTGCGAACGGGTACGAGGCGCCGGCTCCAGGGTCGACTACGTGAACCTGCTTGCCTCGTTGCACTTCCTGCGGCGGTTCAAGGGCCCCGAATGGGACGACGTCGTCACGATGTCCCGTACCGGTGAGGGTTCGGACGGCGCCGCCGCTCTCCTCCAGCACATCGCCGGGGGACTGGACGAACAGCTACGGCGCCACGGCATGCGTCCGGCGATGCGTCAGTCGCTCGCGCGCCTCGAGCCCCGTTCGTACAACGATCTGCGCCACGTGGTGCACCTGGTCGGCGAACTCGGGCACAGGGCGTTCGACCTCATGCTCGACGAGTACGAGTTGCTGGCCGGCTTGGACAGTGGCGAGTTCTTCACCCCGCGCGCCGTGGCGGACCTCATGGTCCGTATCGCCGGGGAGAACACCGAGGGTGAAGTCCCCCTGAGCGTCTACGACCCGTACACCCGGGGCGGAGAGCTGCTCGCCGCCGCGACCACCTGGTGTGCCGAGCAAGGCGTGGCTCCGCCCCGGATGGAGGTCTGCGGAATCACTCACGGGCGTGACACCGCCCCTCTGGCGACCATGAACCTGACCCTTCGCGGTGCTCGGCCCCGTGTGTTCGTCTCCTCCGATCGGTCCCCCTGGAACACGGCCACGGCATTCTCCGGGAAGCGGTTCGACCTCGTCCTCAGCAACCCCCCGTTCAACATGAGCGACTCCACCGGGGAGCCACGCAATGAGGGCAACTGGCCTTACGGGCCTCCGCCGCTGGGCAACGACAACCTCGCCTATGTGCAGCACGTGCTGAGCTCGCTGGAGGAAGGCGGCACCGCTGCCGTGATCATGCCCAACAAGGCCGGCAACTCGGCGAACAAGGCGGAGAAGGCCATCCGCCGAGCTGTGGTGGAGCGCGGCGCGATGAAGGCTGTCGTCGCCCTCCCGGACCGCTTGTTCTCCCACACGTCCGTACCGGTGTCGGTGTGGTTCCTGGTCCATCCGTCGCAGGCCTGCGACGACATCCTGTTCCTGGACGCCCGCCAGGTGGGAATCCCGAACCGGGGAAAGCGCACCCTCCGGGACGAGGACGTCCAAGCCGTGGTCGACGCCTATCGGTACGCAGGGGGCAACCGGGACGGCATGGGGCAGAGTCTGCTCGTACCGACCACGGTCGTCGACAGGCAGACGGTTCAGGAACGGGACTGGTCGCTCAGCCCCATGGACCACATCGACACGCACGAACCCCGCCGGGGCGCCGCCGAGGCGGCCCACGCAGAAGTCCTGCACGAGCTGGAGCAGCGGAAGCGAGAGGTGCGGGAGGCGGACCTGGCCGCGGGAGTCGCTCTGGAGCGGCTGGAGCACGAGGAAGGACAGGACGGCCCCGTCGAGTGGGAGCGCGTGGTGCTGTCCAGCCTGTGCGGGGCCAGGACCACTACGGGAGGGATCCAGGCAGGGCCGTCCTACAGCCTGCTGAAGAAGCACATGGCGACCGTGGGCGGTGTGCCGCTCGTCTATCCCCAGAACCTGCGCGAGGGCCGGATCGAGAAACTGGCCGATGACCGGCGAGTCGCGGAGAGGGCTGCTCGCAGTCTGGACCGCTTCCGACTGCGGCCCGGGGACATCGTCTGTGTCCGAACCGGTGCCATGGGCCCGCCGGCTCTGGTACGGGATGTGGGGGCCGACTGGTTGATGAGCACCAATGTGATCCGGCTGCGGGTGGACGAGAGGCACCGAGACCGCGTCCACCCGGGATATCTCGCGGCCTACTTGGGGCGGCCCGAGTCGGTCGCCTGGGTACGGGACCGGGCAAGTGCGACGGGTGCGCCATCTATCAGTGCCGCGGCACTGGGCAACCAGCCCGTGCTGCTTCCTCCGTACACGGAACAACAACGCGTCGTCGCCGTCCTCGACGCGCTCGACGCTCAGGCGATGGCCCACAGCCGTCTCGCCGAAGCGGTCGCTGCCACCCGCACCGCCGTGGTGGAGCGCCGGATGTTCTCCGATCTCGATCAGGCCGCTCGGCCGGAGGCCGGAAGGCGCTCATGACCTCCGCCCGTCACCTCCCACATCCACCGACCTCTGCTGACGAAGGAACCTCAGTGACCTCCCCGACCGCCCCGTCCCCGGCACCGGCCCCGGCGTCCCACACCTGGGCGGTCTGGCTGCTGGTGATGGTGCTCTTCTCCGTCGTCGTCGCTCTGCTCGTGATCATGCTCAAGCAGCACAGCGGCTCAGGGCTCGCGGACGCGGTCCTGTCGGGTGGCGCCGCCTTCGGATCGACGATGTTCGTCTGCCTGGGTGTCGTCGCCGGAATCAGGGAGCTGCGTCGGTCACGGTGACGATCCCCCATCGGGCCCGACACTGATCGGCCCTGGAGCCAGGCGCAGTCGGCCGGTTCCAGGGCCGATCAGTACTACCGGCGACCCACGGTGATCCAGCCCCAGGGGCGTTCCCTCAAGGGTCAGCGGAACGGAGGTTCTCCGGTTGGTGGAGTCCTACTCAAAGGGCACTGTCAGGAGGGCACTATTTCGTTCCTGTGCTTCCCCTGCGAACGCGGGGTCTTCTCCCCCACCCGCCGCGGGTCGATCGTCCGTGGATCGACGGCCTCGCCCGGGGCGCCTTCCTTGTAGAGGCCCTCGGGGTCGTTCGGCCTGTCGTGGGGCAGCAGGAAGAACGTACGACGCTGGAAGAGCCCGCTGTCGGGATTGGCCTCGGCGTCCCTGTCGAGCTCCGCGTAGCCGACCATCCGTCCGTCCCGGGCGTAGCGGGGCTTGCCGCTACGCCGGGCGCTCTTGTCGAGCGCCTGGCGGACGTAGTCGAGTTCGTCGAGGTCTTCCAGCCACACCACGTTCGCCTCGTGTGTGAGCTGGCTTTCCTGCAGCAGCGAGCTCATGGACGTAGCTCCTTGTCGGTGATGTGGCGGTGCGGAGGAATACAGCTGCTCGATGTGGACGATGCGGGGCGGGGAATCGGGACACCTCCATGGTAAGAGGGTTCCCTGATCGGGGACATCAAGCCCTGGTGTCTCATACGCGTCTACCTGCCGGTCCGTCAGGACGGACCAAGTCGTCCGGAAGCAGCGCCAGGGCCGGGTAGTACTTCTTGCCGCTGGACTTCAGCATCTCGGCGGGGGACGCGAGCCCGATCTCCTGCCGGATACGGCCGGCGAAGGCGCGCGCGGTGTCGGCCCTGATGCCCTCGGAGCTGCACCACGCGGTGTAGGTCGCGTAGAGGAGCCCCTGCTCGACGCGCAGGTCTCCGGTGTCCGGGCCCTGCCGCGCGCACGCTTCGCTGAGGAACCGCCCGATGTGGTCCTCGGTGGTCTCGTACGCGGCGGTGGCCAGACGTACGGAGGACGGGCCTGTCAGCGGGTCACGGCTGGTGAGGTAGCGCATCGCGCCCTGGATCAGCCAGTGCAGGATGCCCGGGCCTTCCTCCTCCACGAGCTCACCGGCAAGGTTGTCGATCTTCCGGTCGGCGGCGACGACTCGTTCGAAGGGGATGAGACGGATGCGCCGCCAGAACGCGTGGCCTCCCGTCCCGACCTCGGGCTGGTGGTTGCCGAGCAGCCAGAGCTTGTGCGTCGGGGTGAAGCTGAAGTAGTCCTGCCGCATGCGGCGGGCCTTGATCTTGTCCCCGCCTGTCAGGAGCTTGACCCGGGCCTCGTCGAACTTGTCGTTGGGCTTGAGCTCGCTGCACACGAAGATGCGGCGGCCGTGCAGCTCCGTGAGCTCCGTCGAGTGCTCCGCGAAGTTGCCCTTGTCCATCAGGAAGCCGGGCGGAGCAGCGTCCGCGTAGTCCCCCATGACCTGGATCATGACGTCGAGCAGGACCGACTTCCCGTTGGCGCCCTTGCCCCAGAGGAAGGGCAGGACCTGCGCGCCGACGTCTCCGGTGATGGAGTACCCGAGCAGCAGGTGCAGGAAATCGATCATCTCCTGGCCCTTGGTGTCGGCACCGAAGGTGTCGTCCAGGAAGGCGTGCCAGCGGGGGGTCGGTGTGGCCTGCGGAGCCACGTTGGTGGCACGGGAGTGCAGGTCCCGCAACGGATCAGGCTTGTGCAGGCGGCCGTTACGCAGGTCGACGACGCCCGCCGGTGTGCACAGCGAGTAGGCGTCGCCGTCGAGGACATCGGGGTCCAGGCTGAGCACGGGTGCGGCCTTCGCCTGGTGGAGCAGCGCCTTCATCCCGCTCGTCGACATGGTCCGGCGGCGGTGCTGGGCGATCTCACGGTCGCTGAAGATGCCTCGGGGATCCGTGGGCGACATCTGCTCGGCCATGTCACCGGCGGCCCACAGAGCGGCCTTCTCGCCCCCCACACGCTTCCACCGGAACTGGTCCCAGCAGTACCAGCCGAGGCCTTCGACATGACGGAACTGGTCGCTGTAGAGCTGGGCGAAGAGCTTCGCGTTGCCGCGGTCGGTGAGCATGGGCGGCAGCAGAGCATGCGTGTCCGTCACGGCAGGCGCCTGTACCTGCTGGGGAGGGACCCACGCGGGGGCAGCAGCCTCGAAGTCGAGCATCTGCTGAGCGGCGGCGGCCGCATCGAAGCGGCTGCTCTCGGCGCTACTCATGCGAGTCCTTTGGGATGGAACGGGCGGCTGGCGCCTGCGGAAAGGGCTGCGTCGATGATCGTCTCACTACGGCGGGTCTGATGGGGACGAGCATAGTGAGCGGCTTCTGTCAGTTCTTGGCGGGCTTCGGACTGGTTCAGGTACCCCGCTCCTGCGAGCCCTCCGGCCGTGTACGCGGCGCGGTTGAGTTTCTCGGTGAAGCCTGTCCCTTCGGCTGAGGCCGCACATTCACGAACGGTCTCGATGAGCGGCTGCAAGAGCGCCTGCACGGCGCCGGTCCTCGGGCGCCGTGCTTGCCCGGCCGGCCTCGGGCCGGGAACCGGGGGCGGCTGTATGACATGGCCGGTACGGCGCAGTTCGGCAGAGAGCCAAGCTGGGAGCGGGGCAGGGTCCCTGACCGCTCCGACGGGGGTGTAGGCACCCGCTGTCGTACGAGTGGTGGGGGCCACGATGTATCCGCCATGAGCCCGTACGTCGACTTGCCAGGCAAGGGCAGTCCTGGGGCTGGAACCGGTGGAGGAGCGATAGCTGACGGCAGGCTCGGAGTTGACGTACCAGATGTGAAGTCCCCCGGAGGGGGTGCGTACACGCAGGGTCGTCTCGTCCTCCGCCGGGTTCGGTTCCTTGCGGTAGGCGGCGAGGAGGGCGAGCGTGTCGAAGCCGGAAGCCAGCCCGGAGAGGTCCACCTGTTCCGGGATCGGGATCCCCGGCAGGAGCCGGTCACGGCCTGGTACCTGTGCCGCGTGGGCATCCACGTCCAGGACCACGAGGTGCGCCGGTCCGCACGACACACCGACGCCTGCGCGCGGCTCCCTGCTCCACCAGTCCTCGACGCGCGCGAGGTCGGTCGTCGCGCTGTGGAAGCCGTGACACCACAGGCCTCGTTCATGGCAGGGGCATCGCGAGGGTTCGTGGCTGCGGACACGGCACTGGTCACAGTTGGCGGCAGGCGTCTTACGTCCCGGAGCCAGCGGGTGGACCGGCCAGTGGCGGCCTGCAAGCCAACGTGCCACGTCCGCAGGCCGCGGCTGTTGCGCGACGTCGGACGGAGCCGTGTCGGCGGGGCGCTGCTGCACTGTTCGTCGATCCGTCCTCATGTGTGGTCAAGCTGGGCTCCTCCCCCACCGAGCCCGGCCGTATTCCCAGCTCAGGGATGGTGGCGTGAGGGACTGAGGGACTGAAGGGACCGAGTTTCCGATATGGCGGATCGAGCGTAGCGTACGGCGTCGCCCCTTCGTGGGAGGCATGAGTACTTATTGCAGAGTCAGTCCCTTCGGTCCCTCAGCCGGTGAGTTGGGCGAGAGCCGCGGCAGATCCCGTCTTGCGGCTCTCGCCTGAGGGACCGAAGGCCTGCCAGGGGCGAGGGACCCAACGGTCCCCTTTCAGTCCCGGCCCTGTTTACGCAGGTCAGAGCACATGCGGCCAGGGACCGAGGGACTGAAGGGACCCATTTTCCTAGTTATCAGCGCACCAGGATATGTAAGGGGTAAGCCTTACGTACGCGTGCATACACGCGCGCCCACGCAGCTGGAACAGGGAGTTTCGGTCCCTTCGGTCCCTTGAGTCCCGAGCACATCGCTCTGACCTGTGGTTTTTCCGAGGGACTGAATGAGGGAGGGACCGAAGGAGTTTGGTCCCTGCTGGCTTTCGAAGCGCGGTGCGGGTGCTTCGTGAGGAACCTGCCGGGGAACCACTCCCCCGGCAGGCTTCTGTGTACCGACGGTCGCTAGTCTTCCCAAATGCGTGATGGGGGAAGCCAGGACGACAGCGAGAGCTCGCTCGCCGACAACGTGGGCGACACGGGGCGCCGAGGCAGGCTACGCAGTTTCAGGGAGCACCGGCTGGCCGTCTGTGCGGCCGCATTCGTCGTTCTGGCGGCTGGGGTGACGATTCCTCTTGTCCTGACGGGGTCTGACGACGCCGAGAAGCCCTGCCATCAGCTGACTGCCTCGGCGCGCGCTCTTGCGGACGACCCAAGGGCGGCCACCGAGGCTCTGGACCCGGGAGACGATCTTGCGAGAATCGGATCGGCACGGAAGCTCCTGAGGCACACCAGGGTGTGCGGTGACGGTGCTCAGATCCTCGGGCGCATGGTGAACAGCGCCACGAGTTCTCTTGCCCCCGGTAGCCCTCACACCGAGGCGCAGGCCCGGGCAACCTACGCGGTGGCTGCAGCGGTGCATGGTCTGGAGCTTCCCAAAGGCCTCGCGCCGGGTCTGGCCCGCATGGTGGCCGACTACGTGGTGGACGCCGGAGAGAACACAGGGTGGGGTGGGGACCGACTGCCCGGGCCGGCCGTTTCCCCGCAGGAGGCACGCCCTGACCCGCAGGGCTGGTCGAGGTACGGCCGCTTCCTCGCCCCTGGCGAGGCACACACGGTCTTCGGCTACATCGAAAGCAGTTCCGGTGCGGAGGCGGACATCGAGTCCCTGGTCGCGGAACTCAGCAAGGAGCCGGAGGCGTTCGCGATTCTTTACGATGCAGAGCGGGCTAATCTTGCGCATCATCTCGAGCGTCTGACCAACACCGGGGGGAATCCGGACTTTCGCCCCCCATCGCGTCCGGACAGCCTTTCCACGGAGACGACCGGGCCCGACCGCGATCTTCAGCATGTCGCCGACCACATAGGTTCGCTGATGAAACATCGTGCCGGATACGCCACGGACGGCACCATCCCCGACCTCGCCGCGTTCGACAGGGCTGTCCGCCGGCACACCCGCGGCACCTATCAGCCTGCTGACAAGCAGCTGAACTCGCGCCCGGTCATGGGAGACATAGCGGGCCGTCCCGTGTCGGGGCCGGTGGACGGCGATCTCATGGACGGGCGGTACCAGCTGCTCAGAGTGCTGGACGGCTGGGCCCAGGACCGCGGTATCCCTGCGCGCCGTGCCGCGGCCATGAAGCAGTTGATGGACGATGCCTATGTCCGAGCGCTCTGGCTGCGGGTCTGATCCTGGCCCGGCCCCCTGCCCACTCCTGCGGGTCAGAAGTGGAAGCGCAGGCCGGTGCAGCCTCGCCGCCGCACCTCGTCCTGGGCGAACAGCTTCAGCATCCGCTGTCTGGCGCCGACGTCAATCCCTGGAATGTCCTGCTCCCCCACGACCGCATAGTTGGCGGCCTCGTCCTCGCACTGAGCGGTGGCGGTCATGGACCTGGGTACGCCGTGGTTCTCGTCGGCGGTCAGACGGTTGCTCCAGTCGCCGTACCACGATGCGAAGGCGAGCCTGGAGGGATTCGGCGTATCTTCTCCGTTCTCCGCGGAGGACAGGTCGCAACGACTGCTGGGTGCTGCACTGCTGGCCGCCACGGCGACCTGCCAGTTCCCGCCGGCAGGCAGTCCCGCTCCGGCCACCCACCCGCAGGGTGTCCCTTCGGCCTCCGCTATCGGCACCATTCTCGGATCGTCCTCCAGGTCGGCCAAGGGCGTTTCCGGCTTCGGAGCCTTCAAGGGCTTTGCGCCGCAACCGAGCTTGTCGGAAGCCACGTTGGAGAGGGCCACTGCCAGCCGATGAGCGGCGCCGGGTACGCCAGTGAGGACAGTCCGTCCCATGGAGATGTTGACCAGAAGCTTCCGCTTCCTGCCGCCGTCATCTGCAGGCAGGTCCGGGCATGGCAGAAACAGGCGAATGGTCCCGTACTGGTCGACGAACCCCGGGAGCCCGCCCGGCAGTGGGCTCTGACTGTCGAATCCGTTCTCGGTGAAGACGGACATCAGCTCCCGGTCCTGGTCGTCCCGCCGGGTGTATGCGGCCATCGAGACGAATCGCTTTCCGTCCGTGTCGCCGCCCGCGAGCGTGACTCCGCAGGTGTAGGAGCCCAGTCCCTTAATGTTCCTGGACTCCTCGGCGTTCAGGAGGGAATCCTCCGGCGTCAACTGCTTCACGGTGTCCCGGGGAAGGCCCTCGCCGCAGGCGCTCCGGATCAGAGCCCATTCCTTCACGTAGGGCTGCGCCGTATAACCGCCCACGCCCAGGACGACAGCAGCCGCCACCGACACCTTCACCCAGCGTCGCATCGTCCCCGCCCCCGTCGCACCGACCACGCTTCGACCCCTGTTGGGGCCGTAGGTACCTTACGGGCCGAGGCACCGCATCCGATTCCAGGGCCTGAGGGGTTGGTGAAGGACGGGAACGCGCTTCTTCGGTGGCGGCGTATGGACGCGGGCTTCGCGATGGACGAGGACCTTTCCCGCTGATGCGGGGAGCACCTTCGACTCGACGACGGCGTGGCCGCCGGCGTTGGGATCATCCCCGCGCGTACGGGGAGCACGTCGTCTTCTACAGGCTCATGACCACGACGCCGGGACCATCCCCGCGCGTACGGGGAGCATTCTGCGGCGGAGTTCTCGCCCCAGCGGCCCAGGGGGCCATCCCTGCAGGAGCAGGGAAGCACGTACCGAGACCATCGCCTTCACCCTCCAGCAGGGAACATCCCCGGCGTTGCGGGAAGCACGCGCCCGCGATCGTGGCGACCGTGTCGGTGTCGGGACCATCCCCTCAGAAGCTGAGGGGTAGCAAGCGTATACAAACTGCCTGACCTGCGCACCGTGCCTGGTGCGCTCACCGAGTCAGCAGAAGCCCACACCCGTAAGCCCGACCATGCCCTATCCCGTGCGTCATGGCATCCACCAGGGCAGCAGGATCGGTCACCTTCAGGGTTCCTCGGATCTCTGCACGGGCTATCCGCAGGCCCTTGTGATGACCAGGGCTCGATACTGCCGGAAGCATCCTGACGGCCAGAGAGTCCTCCTCTGCGGTGGCACCGATTCGTACAACGCCGTCGGGTCCCGTTCGGGGCTCCCCCGGAGGCTGAAGGCGGCGGACGAACCAGTTCCGTACGTGGTCGGGCCGCGTGTGTTCAGTGCGCCGGCCCCTGGTGCGCTCGGGAGACGGAGGTCCTGACGGCCGGCTGCGGACAGGGTTGATGACACTTCGGAAGGTCAGGGAGTCTCCGGCCCGCAGCGTACGGTCGACGGTGAGGACGTGCGGCTTGTCGGTCAGTGCTCCAGGGGGCATCCCGGCCCAGTCCCCCGCTACACGGGACTGCACGACCAGGACGAGCACCCCTTCCTTCAGGTCGACCGACCACGTGGAAAGGATGCCCATCTGTGCCCGGGCGTCGGAGTCGCCGTCCGCCACCCAGCCGCGGAAGCCGCTCATGACGGTGCGATGCATGTCCTGCGCGTCGACGAGGGACTTTGCGGTGTATGGATGCCGGGTGTCCATGGACAGGACGCTATGGGTGGCCACGAAACGGGCGCTGGCTTGAGGCTCGGTCACGGGATGATGTCCCATTCGGTGGCATTTTCGGCGATGGTGACGCGGGTACGGGCTTCCCACCGTGTGCTGTGGCTTCTACGCTCCGAGTCGAAGGTGACGGGCTGGTCCTGGACGGGCGATGCCGCCGTAGTGCCCGGCGTGGTCTCGACCCACGCCCATGGCCGGGGAGACGGCAGTGGGCCGTTGCCGTGCCAGGGCAGGAGTGCGGTGCGCCGGAAAGCTTCCTCGACGGAACCGGTGATGAGCGGTCCGGCGAGCGTTCCTGATGGGGGGCACGCTTTTCGTCCCAGCCACAGCAGGCGCTTCGGGTGTTCCAGGGCTGCTGCCACAGCACGGAGGAAGTCTCGGTCCGGGTGTTCCAGTGCGGCGACGAAGGCCGCATCTGCCAGATACCAGCGCTCCGTGATGAGGGCGTTGCGGGAGAGCTGCTTCGAGACCAGAGCGCCGGAACCCGGTTCGGACTCGATGTACTTGGGTGCTCCGTACCAGTCGGCCAGCTCATGATGCCCGAATGCGGAGCCTTCGACAGCTGCCATCGATGCGGCGAGTTTCGCCGCTCTGCGGTGGTCGGTGATGACATCGCGAGGCCGTACCGGGAACCGGCCGGCGCCCACGACGTGGTAGTCACGCAGCGGCGTCCCCGGTTGGTCGGCGCGGACCCCGAAGCGGACCTCCGCGAGCTCCCCCAGGTCGTCGGAGCGGTCGAGACCGAGGGCAGCGGCACAGAGGCCGATCACCCCGGACTTCGTCGGACGGGGCTGTGTGTCGCGGCGGGAGAACCTGGACACGACTCCCCACGACTGGAGAGGGGCGGCGAGCCGAACCAGCAGGACCTGCGGATTCACGCCGTCAGTCCCTCGACCGACGGGACGTCCTTGACACCGAGCTCCTGCAGGACTGCGTGCACGGCGGGTTCGTACGTGAGGACCCGGGCGGCGGTGACGTCGTCCCGGCGCGTGCGGACGAAGTCGTGGTGGGCGAGGAGGCGCCGAACAGCCAGTTCGCCTGCCGGAGCACCTTCGGCCGCTTCGTCGATGGGGCGCTGGAAGGCAGAGGCATAGTTGAACGGCCGGTCTCCGTCGAAGGCGAGAACCAGGGCAGGCAGCGTCCCGGTCGAGGCGGTGGAGTTCTTCTTGGCCTGCGGGAAGGCGTTGACGAACGAGCTGACGAACTCCGACTCCGCGGCGGCGGCAGAAGTCTCGGACTCCTGCTCGGACATGCCGGCGGCGCGCAGGTTCTGCCTCAGTTTGTGACGGTCGAGGACGGCATGACGGTAGAAGGTGCCAGAGATCAGTGACTGATAGCCGGTCATCCCCGCCCCGGAGTCGTCCGCGGTGTCGAGGAAGTCGAGGGCATTGCTCTTGCGGTTGAGCTTGACGTCGTCCGCAGCGGCATAGAAGTCATCCGTGTGCTCTGCTTCGTGGACGGTGAAAGCGTGGCTGCTCTGGATGGCACCGTCGACGTTCGGTGAGTCCGCGATCTCAGCCAGGAAGCGACCGTAGAGAGCGATGTCGATGGCGTCCCGGGGTGCCAGGGCTGTCAGAACCGCGGCTCTGGTCTCCTTGGACAGCGCGGGAAGCTTGGCCGGTTCAGCTTCGGGCTCGTCGCTGTTCTCCTCCTCGCTGCTCTTACGGCGCCCCTTCGGCTTCTTGGTCGCAGCCGCCGAGGACAGGGCCGTGTACTCCTCTGCCCAGGTCGTGATCGAGTCCCGCTCGGCATGGAGGTGATCGGCGATGCGGTCGCCCGCGTCCGCAGGCGCGAAAAGAAGCACCTTGGTCAGGTTGACCACTGTCTGCTTTGCCGGGTCCCCGAATTTGAGGCCGATGCCTTGGAGCACCGCACGGGCAGTGGCCACGGACTGCTCCTTGGACCAGCCGTGGCGGCTCTCCAGTGCACGAGCCGTTTCCAGTGCCCATTCGCGCGTACGGATGCCCATGGTGTGCCCTGCGAGCGGACCCTTCGCAGAATTCGCGCGGTCCCGGGAGTACACCCGCTCGGCGCGTCGGCGTGCCTGGCTGGTGATCATGTGCCGTTCGACACCGCCGTAGACGATCGATTTGGGCGCACCGTTCTCGTCCCGGACAGGAAGGACGGCGACGAGCGTCTCAAGCAGGTGGAGAGAGAGGAACTGATGCCCGTGCAGGGTGACTTGGGTGCTCACGTCAGAGAGTCCTTCGGCGTGGTCGGGACGGCCCTGGGGGCCCTGGCCCTGCTCGGCGGCGCGTGGAAGTCGACGGCCCAGCGGTAGCGGATGCGCGCTTCACGGTCGGTCCAGCGGACGAGATCATCCGCGAGGCGTGCCCAGGAAGGCGGTGGCTCGCCGCACGAGCGCAGCCGGGTGATGGCGTGCTGGAGATGCCGCAGAGGAGGCCTGCGGCTGGAGACGATGCGATCGATCAGGCGAGCTGCCCCGGCGTCGTCGGGACCACGGCCGACACCGGACCCGATCCTGCGGGCGGAGTGACCGAGACTTCCGTAGCCCCAAGAAGGCTCTCCCGCGCCCCGATGGTAGACGGCGAACAGAAAGGCCACCTGTTCGAAGACCTCACGGCGCTTCTCGTCGTTCCAGCCCGCCTTCCAGCCCGCTTCGACGTGGGCGTTCTGACTGATCGTCGGCCGTCGTAGTTCGGCCAGTCGTCCGTAGTCACGGCTGTTCACCAGACCCACCAGCCATTGGGTGAGTTCCTGGCTGCGCCCGGGTTCGCGAGTCTCGGTGCCGCTGGGTTTCGCGGGCTGACCTTCGGTGGGTAGAGCCTCGGCCCTCACGTGCTGTCCCCCTTCAGTTCGTCCGGCGCCGCTGCCCCGGAGAGGTCCGTTTCGAAACGTCGGACGGCCTGTGCCCGCGCCTGGTAACCCCGTGCGTTCGCGGGCAGGGAATCGAGGCGCTTGCGAAGGAACCGGCTCGCGGCTCCGGCGAGCACGTCGGCATATTCGACAAGGGCGGCGTCCACTGCCTTGTCGTCCTCGGCGGCCGCTGTGTCGTCCAGCAGGAGGTGGAACGGCTCCTCGGTGTGCGCCCAGTGCTCCGGCCGCGCGTCGAATCGCGAGATCTGCCCGCTCTTGTCGGCCGGTTTGGGATTCGGATACGTGACGGTCCACGCCACGTATGCCGCTCTGGAGAGGGCGGACGCCACATGCTCTGCGACGAGGGAGCCCCGCTCGGCCGCGTACCGCAGATCACGCTCGCGGCCGGGGATGAAGGGGAACGTGTCCGACACCCAGGTGAGCGCCGTGGTCTGCTTCGCGACGAGCCCGACAGCCCACAGATTGAGACGCCGGCCACTGAGCCGGGCCAGACGGTCGTACAGATCGGGCCCGTGGTCCCGGTCCGCCACTGCCGCGTAGAGTGCGTGGGCCTCGCGCCACAGGGCGCGGGAGGGAGAAGGCCGGAGCGGCTTCACACCGCCGTCAGGCGCCTTCTCGTAGACGGCGTCCGGCATGTGGTGGGGGGCCAAGGGGGCGAGCAGTTCACCAGCCCCCAGCAGGACACGGTCGACGGCCGGCTCCCCGTCCTCCGTGAGGGCGGGCCGCATGAGGACCGAGCGTCCGAGGACCGTGTGGAGGTCGGCAGGCCCCTCCACGCGCCGTCCGGTGGGCTTGCTGAGGAAGCCCCGGCGCGGCTCGGGAGCCACGGTCCAGGTGCGGTTGAAGTGGCCGGGGTCCCCGGTGAGGGGCACCAGGTTGAGCCGCAGGGTGTCGCCCAGCGTCTGTCCCAGCGCGATGACGCGGATGCGGGTGCCGAGACGCCCCGCGGCCAGATTGGTCAGCGTGGGCCCCAGGGTTTCCTGCCCGGAAATCCTCGCCCGGCCCCCAGGGCCGTAGGCGTGCTGCGTGAGCATCGCGCGGAAGGCGGCCCCGGCAGGTAGGGGGGCGGGATGCTCGAGGTGGTGGTGGTCGAAGAACTGGTTGTAGTCGCCGGCGTGCTCGATGACGAGCTGAGCAGGCCCCGCACCGTGTCGGTCGATGAAGGGGGTGAGGAGGGCGTTCTGCCCCAGGGGATCCGTGGGGTGGAAGAGGTTCCAGTGCTCGTCGGGGCGACTCTCGAGCCAGTCGGCGGCAGTGGTCAGCGGGTGGTTGTCCTCCACCTGCGCGAGCCACTCGTCGACGGTCCCCGGACCGCTGCCGGACGCATAGCAGATGGCGAGCAGGTACTCGATGAGGGCGACGGACTCCCCCGGCGTCGTTCCCGAGACTGCGCGGATCTCGTCCGCATGCCGCAGGGCGTGGATCAGGGTGACCGGCGTGTTCTCCTTGGCCGCTGTCAGCGCCGGAACGCATGCTTGTCTCCGAGGGTCCCAGCAGGGGCGTAATTCACCTGCCGGAGAGGGACGTATCTCAGCCGATGTCACCTGATCCGTACTCCAGTCACCACAGTTGCCTGATGAGATGCGCGAGAACGTAACACGGCGGACAGGGGCCAAGTGCAGGATTCAGGAGAACCCAACAGCTCTGCGTATAAATGGTGTTGGGGAAGCATCCTTTCTCCTGCTCCAGAGGTGCCGGGAGACAGGCCGGTATGGAATCCGCTCGTCTTCGAGATGGTCACCGCGGGTGCGGTCATGCTCGAGATGTGGGAGCGGGTGCTGAGTCCCGCGCAGCGGACAGAGGTCGCTGAAGGGTTCGGTGCCGTTGACGAGCGAAGCGCCCGCCTGGCGGCCGGCTTCCTGGCAGGCGTCAGCCGTGTCGGCCACGCCTGCCCTTCGCAGATGGTCTCGTTCGACACCAGGCAGAGAGCTTCACCCGACAGGGAGCGAGCCTGCGCGGTATGGCGGGAGCAAGCAATGAAGGCAGGCCTGCCGCTGCCCCTTCCTGGGGCCCGTCTCCGCCACGCGGCGGCCGAGCACGTCACGGCGGCTGTTCTGCCGAGGCTGACAGGATGCGACTGTCCTGGGTTGGTGGATGGCGAGCGCTGCCGAGCCCACGCCCACCAGGGCCTCTACACGGCGGCATACGCGCTCAATCGCCAGGGGGCGGACGTTCTGCACGCCGATACAGTGGCCAAGGCGTACCGAGCGACCGGGGGCGCGCCCTGGGACGTCATCCGCATGGCCTTGGTCGATGCCGTCGCCCGGCACGTCGGCATCGCCGCTGGGAGTCTCCCCTCTCTGATCAGGCCATCGGACCCGCTGTCCCTCACGGCCTTCAGCGGTTTGGTCTCCCAGAGCGTCGCGCTCTCCCGCGAAGACGTCGCCGGTGATGTCGCGTCACCTCACGAGGACTGGGAGACGACGACATCCCGGGCACATCTGCATGCCAGGTCAGCGGTTGGGCGGATCGGCGTGGGCGGCTGACGTCCGCCGCACAGCCTTGGTCCCCGCGTGGCGGGGGTGCTGCTTCTTCAGTCCCCACAAGGGCCATCTCCGCGTTGCGGAGCGAAGGTGCCGTGGGCAGCGGCGGGCCGATCGTAGTGGGCACCTCGGCCGATGACCAGACCGCGGGTCCTTTGACGTCGGTCTCCGTTCCTAGTCGGGCTACATCGGAGATGGCTCAAGAACCACACCGGCGGCCCCGGCAGGACCACCGAAGACGATGAGTGGCTGTGATGATCTCCCACCGGTTTCTCGTGCGGGCACGATTCCGAGTGACGTCAGCGAGGCTGCGGTGACCAGCCGTAGCACCTCCTCCCCGGTTTCGGCGTCCCAGAGACGCAGAGTCGTGTCGCTGAGGCCGGCACTGACGATGAGCGGGCGGGCCTGCGAGGACCGGACGACACAGAGGGCGGACACGGGCCCGTCATGGCGGACCGGGAGAGTGAAGGCCACTGGTCCACTCGCGTCCGGGGAGCACACGTGGATCCTGCCGTCCGCTCCCCCGGCCAACAGATACCCGTCCCCCTCGTCCTCGTCCGGAATGGCAGCCAGCGACTCCACCGGTCCCAGGGATGCCGGCAACTCGTGATGCGGTACCTGCAGCGGGCGGCACAGCACGACCTCCTGATCGGTGGCTACAGCCAGCACACCCCCCGCGCGCAGGGGCAGATGTACCAGGGTGCGGATGGGACCGCCCTCTCCCCCGCCGTGGCGCCATCCCAGCGCCGAGCCGGATTCCACGTCGCAGTACGCGATCGAGCCGCTGCTTGTCCCCACAGCCAGTACGGTGCGTCCCTCGTGCGGGAAGACGACGAATGCCGTGGGCCGGTCCTCGGTCGACGTCCAGACGTTCAACGGCAGCCAGGTTCCGTTCCAGCTGGCGACGCTGCCGTCCGGCAGGCCGACGACCACGGCCATAGAGCCGTCCGCCGCCTTGTAGGTGTCGAGAGCGGTCACAGGGCCCTCGGCCGCGGAACGGTGGGGCAGAGCGATGGTGTCGAGGACGTCGCCGCTCTCCGCCGAGCGCAGGATCAGGTTGCGGTCGGGTCCGACCGACACCAGGACGTGTGGTCCGCTGTTTCCGTTCAGTGACAGGGCGAACCGTCCTCCGGCGGCGGTCCGCGGGTCGCGATGGCGTACGGTGCGCCGCCGCCAGACCTCGGGGTTCCAGACACGCACGGTCCGATCGGCGGAGCCGGACACCAGCACCTGAACGCCGTCCGGGCCGGGCACGACGGTGAGTCCCCTGACGGCGCCCGTGTGGTTGGTGGGGAACCGGCAGGACTCCTCACCCGTCGTGGGGTCCCACAGCTGCACCGAGCCGTCGTCCCCACCGAGCGCGAGCAGGGTGCGATCGCGGGAGCCCCCCTGTCGGCAGGTGGTCAGGACGGCCGCGCTCCGCCGGATCGTGCTGTGCGGGCGGGCCTCACCGGACACGGCATCCCAGAACAGGACCGCGCCGCCTTGTGCCCGCGTGGAGACGGCGAGCAGGGCCCTGCCATCGCGCCCGTCGACAAACGAGAGCGCGGAGACGTCGCGCCCTGGCACCGGCACCCTGCACAGCCTCCGAAGAGAACTGCCGTCGAGAACGTCGACGGAGTCGGTGCCCTGCACTGCCAGGAGGGCGAGCCTGCCGGGACGTTCGAGCGCAGCGAGTGTGGTCACCGGGCCGACGAGGACCTCCCGCACCACCGCGTCGGCCGTGTCGTGCCGGATTCCGACGGTGTCGTACAGCACGAGCCCCTCCGCCGTACCCACCGCCAGCACTACCTGGCCGTCTTCGTCGGTGTACGAGGACATGCAGAGAACAGGTTCTCGCACCGGCAGGTCGACGATCGCCCCACCCAACGGGTCGCATGCCTGGACTCCACTGTCCGTCCCCAAGGCCACCCACGGCTGGCCGCCCGCGCCCGGAACAACGGTCATGGCCCGGACAGCCCCACCGTGCACCTGGATCGGCGGACCGAGAGGAGTCACGGTGGTGGGGTCCCACACCCTCACAGAGCCGTCGTCACAGCCCACCGCGACCAGCGGCGTCCCATCGTGCAGGCCGAACGACGCGAGAGCGTGGATAGGTGCCTCCTGCCGTGCCAGGACGTTGCCGTGGACAGCGAGGTCTTTCCACCGAGGTCGGAGGCGCCCCGAGGATTCCGGCTCCGAACGGCCTGGGGAGGGCGTGCGCACAGGGCGCCCTCCCTCATGCTCCCAGAGAGAGAAGCGCAGGCTCTCCGCGCGTGCAGAAGGCGGAGCGTCGCCCAGGAACGGTTCGATGCGTGTCCACGCGAACAGCCGTGTGGTGTCCGGGGTGTGCTCCGACAACAGCCCGAGCGCCCCACGCACATTCCCGCTCGTTTCGTACGGGAGGAACGTCTCCGTGACGACGCTGTCGTTCAGCACCTTGCCGGCCGCTGCGTGCTCGACGAGGTGATGGCGCAGATACGGGTGCGGTGGGCTGTCGTGGGGTTCTTGGAGTCCGTGGAGGGAGCTGAACGCGACGGCCAGCCGGCGGTGGTCCTCGCCGACGTTCGCCTGGGCCGGGAGCACATGAGCGGATGTGAGGGACTCGACGAGGAGCAGGTGGGGAGTGCTCTGCAGCAGCTCTCCCACACGTTCGTGGATGGGTCGGTAGACGAACCGGCCGTCCTCGACAGCGGTCGTCAGATAGCCGGCGAGGCGACTCTCCCGGACCTGACGGATCACGCTCTCGGCAGGTGCAGGGAGGCCCCCCGGCGTGAGTGCGGCCACGGCGCAAGGCCACACCTCGGCCCACGGGAGACCAGCGCCCCGAGCGAGTGCTGTGGCCCGCAGGACCTGGATGACGGCCTCGGCGGGCAGGCCGGTGTTGCGGCTCACCTCTCCGAGGTCCTGGAGCAGGAGCAGCTGGGTGCCCTGGCGTAGGGAGGCACGCCACTCAGGGTTGTCGGGGTCCGGGAAGGTGCTACTCCTCTCCAATGACTCCGCAGCGAGCCGGGCGTCCAGGAACGAAGGGGCTACCTCTTCCGCCACGGCGGCCGCGAGCTCGTCCAGTAGCTGGATGTCAGGGTGTTCAGCGTCGTCGTGCAGTCCGGACAACGCCCTGAGCAGAGTGCTTGTGTACGCGGCAATGTCTGCCGTGGCACCGGTGTCCGTCCGCAGCGGTTCACCGGACTCCGTGGAACGGACCAGCAGGTTCAGCAGATCGGATGCCCGGTCGCGGGAAGGCTGCAGCCTTCCCGCGACCGGGGCGTGCGCGCTGCGGACGCCCAGAAGCATTCGCACCGCAGGCCGTCCGTCGTCGGACCACTGCTCGGACAGCGGCCGGATGAGGTCGGTGATGGTCCGGGTCGGATTCCTTGCCTCGTCGATGCCGTCCACGACGACGGTCAGGGACCGACCCTCCCGACGGAGGTACTCCAGGGCATGGTCGAGGACCAGGTCGACCGTCCTGACCCCGGCTCCTCGTTCAGGCGGCCGACCGGTGAGCGCCTCGTACAGAGCGGCGGTGAGTTCGTCGGTGTCCGCGTTGCGGGCGAGTACCGCGGCGTCGATCGCCCCCTCCGGCACGAGGAGGTCGGGTTCGGTCGCTTCGATGACATGACGGTAGGTCTCGTCAGCCCGGAACCGGGCATCGCTCAGGGTGACGGCTCGAGCGAGCAGCGCCGACTTCCCCGAGCCGGCCTCCCCGGTGACGATGAGCGTGCCCTCGTCCCCTGCGAGGAATTCGGTCACGCGCCTCATCTGAGCTGCCCGTCCGGTGAAGAACCAGTCGGTCACCCCGGGGGTGGGAGACGGACGGCCAGACGCCCGTGACTGCCAGTACGAGTCGAGGTCGGCGGGGCTCCAGGCGACGGCGCTGCGCGCCGGTTCCACCACGTCGGGCTCCGCTGTGTACGCGGGATTGGGCAGACAGGGGCTGGGTTCCTGATGTTCCTTGTCACGTTGCAGCGACTCCTCCGGCCATACCGGTTGCACGTCGGCCATGAGTGAAGGTACGAAGACCTTCGTCATGGCGGTGAAGAAGTCCTCGTAGCTCAGGTAGGGAAGGGCGTAGCCGGCGGACTGCGTCTTGAAGTGCGTCATCGTCGCCTTGAGGAGGCGGGAGAAGGCCTCGAGGCGGGGCGATGTGTACTCGTCAGCCGACGTCAGTACGACGAGGGATTTGAGCCCGCGCCGCTCGTCGCTGAGGGCGGCGAGCCGTCTGCTCAGATCTTTTCTCAAAACTCCCGAGAAGCAGGAGTCCACCATCACGAGTACGTGCGTGGCGCGGGAGTCCAGCAAGGTCGTGACGAGTTCGGCGGTCTGGAAAGCGGTGTTGAGGACCCTGTTCCGGTCCGAGTCGGGCAGGAGCAGGAAGTGGATCTCGGAATCACGGCTCACGCCGTGGCCGGTGATGTAGGCGACGAGGACCTCGTCGTCGTCGGCGTCCGCCAGGTCCTCCTCGTCGAGAAAGGAGCGCAGATCGCGGACAGTGCGCATGCCCTTCGGCTTCACGACCTCGAAGCCACGTCGCTCGTCCGAAGAGTTGTCCGCAGCCCACCACTCCTCGACGACGGCTACTTGGGCCTCGATGCCCTTCCTGAAGTTTTCGTGGTCCTGCGGCGTCTCATGGGTGTCGCGGTCGTACTCCGAAACAGCGATTTCGACGAGCCGTCGTCTGCCCCAGTCGTCAGCGACCGGCCCGCTCACCGCTCCTCGCCCGCGATGGCGTGGGCCACCGGCGCGGTCCGGAGATAGGTCAGGGCCTTGTGGGGATCGACCACCCCGTTGCGGACCTGTGCGTCGGCGATCGCCGGTGTGGTGCCGCTCAGTCCTCGGCCGCCGGTGATGAAGTCACCTGGATCGAAGGCGTTGACCCACGAGATGTCACCTGGCAGCTTCAAGGGTTCGCCGTCGGTGACGCCGAGCCCGCGGCGTACCGCTGGGATCGCCAGAGGCGAGCCGCACGTCACGAGGGTGCGTACGTGAGCCACCCGCTCCGGGGGGATCTCGCTCCGACGCAGCAGGTCGAAGGCGATCACGCTGCCCAGTGAGTGCCCCACGACAACGGAGGTGTCCTCGCTGAAGGCATCGGCGACCTGCTCCCTGACACGCGCCGCAAGGCCGGGCTCGTAGAGGTAGAACCGCACTTCGCGCATCGCGGAGACGAACAGCTTGCCTCCGCCGCGGGGATATCGCTGGTCGTACGCCATCACCAGTCGGGTGAGGCGGGCCGGCCACAAGCGAGGCAATCCCAGTGTCTGGAGCTCGATGTCCTCGAAAGTCGCCAACTCGGCGCCGTGGACGACCTCCTCCAAGGCGTCGGTGACGAATGCCGTCTCCTCCTGGCTCAAGGGAGCTGCCGGGCCGAAAGGGTCGTCCTCTGCGCCGAGGCGGTCGGCCCCGCGAGCCAGAAGCCCTGTCCAGTGGGGCAGTTCCAGATCGCCTGAGCCGATGCCGGGTTGCTCGATGCTGCCGAGCCCGCGGCTGATCGCCTTGCTCCACTCCGCTGTCAGCCGCGCCTTGGACGTCTGCGACTGCCGAATTCCGTGTACTCCGACGATGCGTGCCACGCGTGCTCCCCCGCCTGTGTGCTGTTCGCTCGGATCGAGGCTAATGCGGGCGTCCTTCGCAGGGGCGAGGTTCAGCGACAGCGATGTACTGGTCCTGGCGCTGATCGGCGGACGGGTGCCGGCGGGCAGTTCGCCGGCATGGGGCGGCGGGTCCGACGCCGGCCGACCGGGACAGAGATGTACTTCCTCCAGATGAAGGGATAGTGCCTGCGGCGCCGAGGTGAGCCTCGCCGCCGCCCGTATATCGGCATACCGGGATACCGGGATACCGGGATACCGGGATACCGGGATACCGGGGGAAGAATCCCGAGCGGGCTTCATCCCATGGGGTAGTGAACTCTGCTTTCCGCCCGTGGGGACGTGGCCCGAAGCTCAAGTACCTTTGACAGCAGGCCTTTGTGTCCTGCGTCCGCAGGGATGGCCCCTTGGGCCGAGGGGCGGCGTAGCCGCGACCGATGTGCCCCTGCGCCCGCAGGGATGGTCCCAACCTCCTGCGCGGCCAGAGCAGCGCGCCGATCTGCTTCCCGCGCCTCCGGCGGGCATGGCCCCACGTCGGGCAGGACCAGGGCCATCGGGCGGTCCCGTACCTCGCACGTGCGGGGATGGCCCCAACCCTGGCTGTGGGCGGACGCTCTACAGCCTCCGCTCTCTGTAGTTGAGAGGGCGAGGCCCAACTGCTCCCCGTGAACGCAGGGATGGCTCCCGACGGTGCGGCGGAGCTGCCTGACCGACCGACTGGCTCTCCGCGCCTGCGGAGATGGCCCCTACGAGCAGGACGTCATACAGCGCGGCTCACACGGTTCCCCCGCACGCGCGGGGATGGCCCCGCGCCTTTCAGCCCCGCGATCAGCGTCGCCAGCTACTCCCCCGCGCCTGCGGGGATGGCCCAGCCCACAGCGACGGGGGTACGGACGCGGCGAGGTGCTCCCCGCGTCCGCGGGGATGGTCCCATCACCGGCCTATATGAAGCGGCCAGCCTGCTCTCTGCGCCTGCGAGCCAGATCCCTGGCGAGGTGTGTTGTCCGCGGACAACACACCTCGCCAGGGATCTGGCTCGCAGGGTTTCCCTGTGCCTTGGCGAAGCGGGAATCCCATGCCCCGGATGGAGCCCTGCTCCCCTACATCGACCGCGTGACCACCTACGATCCGCCGACCGTGACGAGCATGGTCATTACCACGGTGCCCAGGACGTCGTGAGTGATTGCGGAGAGTACGAGGCGGCCTACTTCCAGGCGGTCACGGCATTCGCCTCGGAAGTCCCAGCGGCAGGCCGCCACTGAGGTCTGAGCCGGCGGGGCCTCTCTTCGGTACGCCGAGGAGAGGCCGCGTCCTTTGCTCAGGCGGTCCGCAGCCGGGCCGAGACTTGACGATCTCTGTAGCGGCTGGACACAGAAGTGCGCCGGAGGCGACTGCCCCCGGCGCACCGAACCGATGAGCCCTGTCACACGTAGGTGTGGAGCTCCTCGATCAGCTGAGTCAGCTGCTCCGGGGGAAGCCCCGAGGCGAGCGTGCGCGCCTGCTCCTCGACGGACGTGCCGAGCTGTCGGACCAGGAGGAGGCTGCGCTCGTCCGTGACGTCGGCAGCCTTCGTCCCTTCAGGGTCCGCAGCCGGAGTGTCCGCTGTGTTGTCCGCGGACAACACAGGAGGGGGAGCGGACACAGCCGTGGTCGACGAGCGCGGCTCGTGGACACTCTTGTTGTCCGCGGACAACACGTGGTCCTTCGCGGGAACAGGTTCCCTGGGGGCCGGGGGTCGCGACGACGACTGCTGCGCGGCCTCCACCCCACGCGGTGTGTTGTCCGCGGACAACACAGAAGCCGGGGCAGGGGAGTGGTCCTCAAGTTGCCGCGGGCCGCTCGTTGATGCCGAGGGCTCCGCAGCGGCTGTCTGCTTGGCCCGCTCCAGGAGCAGCTTCTCCTCCTGGCGAGCGCGGACCTCCTGCTCCCGGGTCTCCTTGAGATGGGCGAGCAGCTCCGCCCCGTCGAGTCCCGGATTCTCCTTCAGCCGCCGTGCGAGCAGACGGCCATCACGCTCGGGGAGCGAGCCGGAGCTGAGCATGGCCTGCAGTTCAGACGGGAGTTCAAGGAGGGCGAGCTGGTTGGTGATCCAGGAGCGGTCGCGCCCCAGCCGCTTGGCGGCTCGTGTGCGGGCACCCTTCTCCGACTCCTCGCTGCACACCCGCACGAGTTCGAGGACGCCGCGCGCACGCTCCACGACGTCGAAGTCCTCTCGCTCCAGGTTCTCCTTGAGCAGGTGGTCGACGAATTCCTCGCGAGAGACGGCCAGGTCGTCACGTACGACGAAGTCCAAAGCGTCCAGGGCTACATGGACCGCGCTGCGAAAGCGCCGCTCGCCGTTGACCAGTACGTAGGCGGAATCACCGATCTGCGCCTCGTGCTCCGGCCAGAGCCGCAGATACGCGGGACGGGACACAGCGACGCACGCGGCGAGCTGCGCGACGCGCAGCTCCTCACCGAAGCGGGTGAGGTCCTCGTCGGAACCGAAGTTGCGACGAGGGTTGAGCGGCGTCGGTGCGACATCCTCCAACGGCAGACGCCGCAACTCGTACGACGGGACGTCGCCCTGCACTATGGCCTTCGCGCGGCCGCGTGCGCTGCGGCCGCGGGGTACACCCCCGAAGGAGGAGCCGGTGCCGAGCCGGTCGGCGACACTCATGACATGACCTTCCGAGCGATGGCACGCATGACCTCGGACTGCTCGCATTCCGGGGCGTAGGACAGCAGCGGCTGCTTGAGACGCACCGACTCGCGCTGCTCCTTGAGCTCGGGCATGACACCGACGACCGGCGGGTCGCCGATCTCCTTCCAGCTGTGGAGCGACGACGTGGCGATGTAGCCCTTGCGGCTGTCGTACATGTTGACGATGAACCCGAGCATCGAGATCTCGACCTCCATGTCCGCGCACAGATCCTGGATCTGGTCGTAGAGCATGTCGTACGCGTCGGCGGACGAGTCCTCCGCGAGCACTGGGATGAAGATGCCGGACAGACCCGACACCTCGCCCTCGCGGGTCCGGCAGTAGTACAGCGCCGTGTCCATCGTGTACCCGAGGCTGGGTGGGCAGTCGACGACGATGTAGTCGAACTCCTTCTCCAGCGGCTCCAGCGCTTTCTCGAGCGCAGTCTCCTTGATGCGTACGAAGCGGCTGGTGGCGAGCTTGGCGTCGAGCAGGAACGCGTCCTTGCAGGCCGGCAACATGAAAAGTCGCCCGCTGAAGGCACCGTCCTCTATCGGGACAAGGAGCTCGCGTAGCTCTCCCTTCGCCTCACCGAGCATGTGCTTGGCCAGGCTGGGGGACTCGATGTCGAACAGCTCGTATCCGAGCTGCTTGGTGAGGTGGCCCTGCGGGTCGAAGTCGATGAGCAGCACGCGGTTGCCTGCCTCGGCCAGAGCCTGCGCCACACCGGAGGACGTGGCGGTCTTGCCGACCCCGCCCTTCTGGTTGCCGAAGATGAGCCGCCGGGCCCAGTTGGGCCGGGTCGCGGTGCGCCTGGGGGAGAGGTGGGTGTCGAGCCACAGACGGATTGCCTGGGCGATGCCCTGGTTGAAGGGGATGCCACGTTGCTTGCAGTCGTCCTTGAACTCCCCGTACAGCCCTGTGGGGAGGTAGGTGGAGAACGAACTGCCGCCGGTGGTGTCCACGGGGACCCGCTCAGCGTCATCTGCACGCCATGCCTGCAGGCCTTCGGTCACGGCGTCCTTGATATCGACGCCCAACTCGGCAGCTCTGACCTTGAGTTCTTGCCGCAAGGCCGCTGGCAGCTTGGCGACTACCTTTTCCCTGTCATCAGGGGAGTATGGGACGGTCATGCGGTTACCTTACTCACCTCTCGGTGGCTCCTGGCGCAGGCGGGGGTGAGAATTTGCGGCGTGTCACCCGGATGGGGCAGGGAGGGTGGAGGGCGGGCAACCCAGGGCTGTCGGGGCAATTAGGAGGTTAGGGCGCATTGTCGGATTCAGTGAAAGTGCATCAGAACTGGCTTGACCGTTGATAGAACCGCAGGTCAGTCAGTCTGCTCCCCGCGCACGCGGGGATGGCCCCGAGGAGACTGCCGACACCACGGCTTTCGACTCGTGTTCCCTGCGCCCGCGAGGATGGCCCCGCCGGCCACCGCCCGGCCCGCGTCGCCGTGACCTGCTCCCCGCGCACGCGGGGATGGTTCCCAGGGCCGATCGGCGCCTCCTACCTGCGATCGATTCATCAGCCGACGAGGGAGTCTTGTTGTCCGCGGACAACAAGCTGTCTGCCCTCCATGCCCCGCGGTTCGGTTCGCAGGTGTACAGCGATAGCTCGAGCGCGATGACGCCGGCGCCGATCCAGATCCAGCCCTTGTGTTCGTGGAGGTCCTGCCGGGTGAGGAACTGCGCCGCCGCCAGCACAACGCGGGAATGTCCGCGTGGGAGTTCGCCGACCCCCTCGGCGTCCACGAGCACGACATCTCCCTGCCAACTGCCCAATTAGCCGCTGCACGTCGTCCTCCAGGCGCCCGCCGACCGGGCCGCCCACGTCGTGCACATGTCGCAGATCGGCCGCCGCAAATACCGGGGTCTGCGCCTGGCGAGCGACATCACCGCGCTTGCGCTCGTGGCCCTGGCCGCCGCGCTCCTGACCGCCCTGACCTGACCCATGGAGACGACGATGCCGTTACCGACCGCGCACACCCACTGGACCGTCACCCTCACCCCGGCCGGGCCGCCTGCAGCTGCACCCTCGCTGCGCGCGCGGGCCCGCCGCTGAGCACTGACTGCCGTCGCGCTGCTCGCCGCGTACACGATCGGCACCGCTCAGGCCGACGGCTCCACGGCCGCACCGCCGGCACCCGCGTATACGACCCCCGCCACCGTGACCGTGGAGCCGCCGCGATGAGCCGCACGCACCAAATACACGCCCCCGAGGCGCACGTCGCGGTCTCCCACGGCGCCGACTTCTTCGGCGAGGACCGGCACCCGCTGAAATCCCTGACGAGCCTCGCTGGATACGCCGAAGGCTGCCTGTCGCGCGACGAGCGCGGTCGGTTGAGGGGCACAGAGGCTGAGTGTCGTCTGCCATGGGAACGGTCAGTCGTTCTGCACGAAGAGCTGTTCGTTAGGCCGGTTGTTCTGCTTCGCCGGGGGAGGGGAGGGAGATTGGGACGGGGGCGTCGGTTGGGGGCAGCCCTGCTTTGGCGCGGACCATGTCTGCTTCTGCTCGGAGCATTTCCGCCTTCGCGCGGATGAGGTCGGCGTCCTTTTGGCCGTGGGCCTGGATGAGCTTGGCGGGGCCGGTGAGGATTCCGCCGATGAGTACACCGATGACGGTTCCGATGTTGACGATGGAGGCGACCGTGGCGGGGGCGTCGGTGGGGCCCAGCCCGCCTTCTTGGTGGCTTTCGAGAAGACCTCGCGTGCTGATCCAGGCGATGGTCAGCAGCGCCAGGAGGAGGATGCCGACCAGCGCGCCGAGAAGGGTTCGTGGCTGTAGCCAGCGGATTTTAAGGGCTGAGCGCGGTGCGCCGCCCTGCGTGGCCACTTCCCTCCTGGTCATCTTTTTGGTGAGCGAGGAGGCCAGTCTTTTCACACCTTCCGGGCTGTCCAGGATGGCGTCACCCCAGATTGCCGCAGGTAGGCCATCCCTTGGGTGGTAGCTGGTGTTGTAAGGGAGGTCGTCGGGCCAGTTCTCGTTGGCCTCGTGTGCGCCGCCCACCGTGTCGAGGATGTGGAAAAACTGCATGCCACGGTGTTCACGCCAGTAGGCGACTTGCTCCTGGACGTACCTCGATGCTTCGTAGCTCGAGGCGATCAGGAGGAAGTTGTGGCAGAGCCCCATCCGTCCGGGGTCGAGGTCCAACGTGCTCTCGCCGTAGTTGGCATCCGTGCGTACCTTCGCCTTGTGCAGGATTTGTCTGACGGTCTGTTGGTCGCTGAGTCCTCTGGCGCGAACCCGACGTGCGCGCGGGGGATGAGTTCACGGGGAGCTGACGGTGGGACGGCGGCCGGAACGGCAGAATCAGCGGTTCGTTCACGCCCTTGGGGGAGTCATGCAGGAACTCCGTTTCGACGACATCCGGTTCACCACTGCGGTTGGCAGCGATCAGACGTGGCTGCGCCGCGCGTTGGGCGGCCATGAGCTGAGCGTTCAACTTGCCGTCGGGGTGTCGCCGTTTGCCGAGGCAGGAAAGATCCTCGCCTTGGAGGCGGAGTTGTTCGGCTTCGGCACCGCGCCGGCGCAGCGATCCCGGCTCGGTCGGACCACGGCGAACCTCGCGTACACCCCCGTCGTGACCCTTCACCGGGTGAACCTGGTGTTCCCGTTGACGTCGCTGCAGGTCCACGCGATTGAGGAAGCCCGCACTGGTGACGTCCGGTTCGAGATCGACCTCAACGCCACCCTGCCGCAGGCGGCCGGCTACCCGGGGTGCGCCCCGGCCACGGAAACCATCACTCTCGCCAAGAGCAGCTGGGAGCAGCAGATCGCACAGCTCGGGCCGTCCGCGGCCTTCGAGATGGCCGTGCCCTTCCCATTCGGCGACCCGCAGCGCGCCGAGGTCGGCCGACTGCTGCGGGAAGCCCAGCGGCTGCTGACCGCAGGGGAGATTCGTGCGTCGATCCTGGAGATCCGGCGGGCGCTGGAGTGGATCCAGCACAACGTGGACTGGGACAGGCCTGGGTCGAAGAAGCTCGCCAACCAGTGCAACCAGACCGAGCGCTGGTGGCGTATCCAGGACGCCCTCTACAGCCAGACGTCCGGCGCCATGCACAACGACCTGGTCACCAAGAACTTCTCCTACGACCGGGCCGAGGCGGAGACGCTTCTGGCGATGACTGCCGCACTGCTGAGGAACGTGCCGGACGCCCCGATTCCCCGCCCGTAGTCCGGGCCCACCACCGGCTCAAGGGCGGCGCCGGCCAGCTTGGCGCCAATGGCCCCGGCCGGGGCCGAACCGTTCGACCGCTGGCCCGCCGACGACCACCAGGACGACAAGGACCAAGACCACGAGCCCGCCGACCGGGCGGGGATGACGAGGAGCAAATGAGAGAGGACCGCGGTGCCGCCAGCCCGTACGTCGAGTACGACGGGCTGCCCGTCTGCATGGGACGGAAGTGAAGCTGCCGCTGATTCACCCGTACGCCCCGGTGAAGGCCGGGCGGTACGTCACGCCTGGCGGCGGGCGGCTGACCATCGGGAAGGCGGATGAGAACGCCGTCCATCTGCGGATCACGCTGGATCACCTCGGCTGTCGCGCCCAGTGCGTTGAGGAGAAGGATGCTGCGTTCCGGCGGCTCGCGCTGGCCGTCGAGGGCTACTGCGTCCACGCCGGTTGCCGTCACCATGCCGCGTTTACGGACGGGGTGTTCCGCCACTTCGAATTGCTCAACGGCACCGTCTCGCTCGTCGCGTTCGTACGCGCCGTGCTTGCGATCGAGCTGGGAGACGTTATCCCTGCCGGCCGGATCGTCAAGGAGTCCGAAGCGCGGTTCGGGCCCGTCCCCCGCCCGGAGGGCTCGGACGAGGAAGGGCAGGAAGAGGTCACTTAGAGCCATTAGACCCAACAGGTCTGACCGGCGGCTATTAACGGGCAGCGCGTGCTGCGCGCGGGCCGTCGGCGCTTCGCCTGACGCTCATACCGCGCGCAGCCGTGGGGGCTCGGTCGCGTCTGTCTCCTCGACCACCTTGGCGGCCGCGACCGTCTCCTCGATGACGTCCGCGGCCGCCTCGGCGTGCTTGGCCTTGCGGTCGTCGAGCTGACTCTTGAGCTTCATGCACGCGAACGTTAGCCCGCTGCCCACCGTCACCGACGCTGCGGCGATGCCCACGACGACGAGGGCCGGAGAGCGCAGATCAGCGTGACCGACGATCTTGTTACCGGTCCCGCGCAGCAGGGCCCGCAAAGCGCCGGGCGTGCTGGAGTCGGACAGCGACGTCCAGTCCGGTTGCTCGACCACCTTCAGGGAATAGCGCATGCCGTTCCTGACCCAGCTCATGTCCATGGCGTCACTGTAGGGGCGCTCTCCCGCACCGCGTGGCGGAACCGGGTGCTCTCTGATGCCTTCGGCTGTTCCGCCCAGTGCGGTGAGGAGAAGGATACTGCGTTCCGGCGGCTCGCGCTGGCCGTCGAGGGCTACTGCGTCCACGCCGGTTGCCGTCACCGTCCCGCGTTTTACGGGTTGGACCTGTTGGAGTCAATGGACCCAACCCGCTACCGGGGTGCCGATGCCGTGGTGGGCAACCCGTAGGTCGTCCAGGAGCGCCAGAGCCTCGTTACTCAAGGTCGCGCTGTCCGTGATGCGGTGCACCGGATGTCCGCGTGGCTCGCCGAGCTGCGCCGCCAGGGCCACACCTCCGGCCCGCTGTTCCGCGCCGTCACCAGGAGCGGCGCCATCCCGACCCGCAAGCGCGGCGACTCCCTCACCCCGGGCAGCATCATCAAGGCCCGTGCCCAGGCCGCGGCCGCGCCGCTGCCGGACGACGATCCGGCCCGCGCTGTCCTGGCCAAGCTCACCGCACACGGTCTCCGTCGCGGCCCCGCGCAGTACCTCGCCCGTCTCGGTCAGGACCCGACCGCACAGGGCCGGTGGAAGCCCGGCTCACGGACCGTTGAGAAGCATTACCTCGGTCCCGCCTGAGGCCGGGCCGACAACCCCTTCACCGCTGCCCGCGCCGTCGGCAAGACCGCATGACTTTGCCGAATCTCAAGCTGTCTGCGCACCGCGAACACAAGATGGGCGGCATGACAACGGTGGAGGGTACGCGGGCGACTCCGGAGCCGCCCGGGCTCGCGACGCGGGCACGTAGCGGGGTAGGCAGAGCACGAGCCCGGCTTACGAGGTGGTGGCAGCGTGAGGCACTAAAACGGGCCCGGAGGGCTGCGGAAGGCATCCGCCGGGATACGGCAGGGGCGGCTGCGGTGCGATTGCGGTTAGGCGTCCCGCGGCCGGTGACCAAGGGGGTGCGCGAGTCGGTGCGGGTGTACTACCGAGGGCGGTATGTGCCCAGCCCCTATAAGCGGATGGCGGCGCTGTATGTGGTCGTCGTGGGCTTCGTCTTCGCGATTAATGTGGGGCAGACTGTGCTGCCAGAGATGCCAGAGCTCATGGCACGACAGGCCGACCGGTGGTCCACCGAGGTCGTGGAGGCGCCACCACTGCTTGCACCCATCGCCATCGCCGTGCCGACGGTTATCACCATGGCGCTGTTCAGTGTGGGTCTCACGGTCTACTGGGTGGTGCTCAGCCTCGTCTCCTTTGCGTTCATGCGTAGGGTGCGTGCGTTTAGACCGCTCGTGGCGGTCATGTACGCGGTTCGAAGTTGCGGTTCCGTTTACGGCACGGCGGGACCGCAGCGGATCGAAAAGCTGCTCTCGCTCGCCGTGTCCATGAACGGTGTCAGGAGAAATCTGCGCCGCGCGCACCGGGTCCAGGGAGGCTTGCTTCGTCGCGGCAACCGTATGAAGACGGTTCGTGCCCACCTCAGGAGCGTCGTGAAGTGCCTGGACGCAGCCGAGAGTCGGATCGACGTGGACGGGGACCATGCCCTGCCGGATCTTGTCTCCCTCTTGGACAACATTGCCGACGCCTACGCTGACGGCCGGCTCGCCGCGATCCTCGACAAGAAGACCCTTGACGAATATCCGGCCGGACGAGATTGGGAGGCGCTGCGCCTCGCGCTTCTTGCCTTGATCATCGGGGCCGGTGCGGTCGGCGCCGGGTTCTTGGCCTTGTCTGATCCAGTGACGACCATCCTCATCGCGAGCGTCGGCGTCGTGGGAGTGACATTGCTCTACCGCAAGAACCTGCGTGAGGGGATCGGCCACCTCGAAATGTGGCGGCCGTAAACAACCACTGCCACCGTGCGGATGGTGACGCGGTTCTTACCAGCGCCCCGACTTGGGTACAGGGGCTGAGCCCCGAGGATCCGCGACGAGCCTCCGCGTCGCCCGCCGACGACCGAGGGTTGTCGTAGCTGGCCGTTCTCTGGCTGGACGACCTTTTGGTCAGCCGCCGATCCGGCCGTACGGTGATGGGCCCGGCCCGCCGATCTTGCTGACTCCGGACCGTTCCGATCCATGATCAAAAACAGGGGATGCACGAAGGGGGTTCCCTTGTCGGGGAACCCCAGCACGCCGGGAACGCACAACCGCACAAGCCCGGCTGACGGGCCAGTACGAACAGGGGTGGCCGGTGGCCTGGGTGACAGCGATCCGTGACGACGAGCAGGTCGAGTACCGGCTCCGGGAGCAGGCAGGGTGCTCGGTCGTGGCGGTCGAGAACGTGGTCCAGGAGGTGGCCGACCCGGCGCTGGAGTACCGGCTGCGGGAGGAGACGGACTCCCTGCTTGTGTGGATGGGCAGCGGCCTCGCGGCGGTCGGGCTGACCGCCGGCGCGGTGCTGGACGAGGAGGGCAAGCAGGCCGCCCGGCAGCTCATGAGCGGCTGCCATCCGGAGACCGGCGCCCGGCTGATCCGTACGCAGACGTCGGCCCGCGCGCACCCGGCAGCGAAGCTCACGACGGCCAGGCTGGTGGAGGCGATCGAGGCCGCCGCCGAGGAGCGCGGGGTGGCGGCCGCGAGTCTGCTGGAGGGCAAGCCGAAGCAGGCCCGGGTGTTCGCGCAGCAGCAGCGGATGGTCCACCGGTTCGGTGACCGGCACCGGATGCAGGTGGGCACCCTGCACAAACTGGCCCGTGCCGCCGGCCTCTCGCTGGACGACGTCTACGGGGAGAGGGAGCTGGCCGAGGCGCGGGAGCACGCGGGCCGGCGGGTGGACGACCGGGTTCGCGGCTGGGACCTCATGCTCGACGTCCCCAAGAGCGACAGCGTCCTGCCGGGGCTGATGGGCGAGGGGGACGAGCGGGAGTACCGCGACCTGGTGCACCTGGCGACGCGCGAGACGATCCGTGAGGTGGAGCGCTGGGTCGGGTACGCGGTCGGCTCGGAGGACGGGCGGCCGGTCCGGCTCGCGGCTGGCGGGCTGCTGGCGTGGTCGGTGGAGCACCAGTCGGCGCGTCCGATGGGCGACGGGACGCCCGGCGACCCGCACCTCCACCTCCACGTGACGATCGCCAACATGGGCCTGTGCGAGGACGGTGAGTGGCGCTCGATCGGCAACTCCGGCCAGGACCTGCACCGGCACGCGGCAGCAGCCGACGCGTTCTTCAAGGCCAGGATCCGCGCCCTCACCCACGCTCGGTTCGGCGTGCGACGGCAGCAGTCCGAGCGCACCGGCGCCTGGGAAGTCGAGGGGATCCCCGAGCCGGTTCGGGACCTGTTCTCCCGCCGCCACGGACGGATCGTGGACCTTGCCGGGGACAAGGCGGGGCGCCAGGAGCGCGACCGTGCCGCCGCCGAGACTCTGCGCGGCAAGCACCGCGGTGACGCGTCGGCGATGCGGGAGAGCTGGCGCCGGCGTGCCGAGGAGGCCGGGGTCGACGTCGACGCGATGGTCGCGGCAGCGGCCCCAGGACCGCCCGGACCGGACAGCGGCCCCACCGTCGACGGCTCCACCGGACCGCGGATCCCGCCGCCTGCCGACCTTGCCGCCGTCGTGTTCAACCCGGAGACCGGCCTCACCGCCGGCGCGAAGACTTTCTCGCGCGCGCAGCTGCTCGCCGCGGTCGGCAACGCGCTGCAGCACGGCCTGGACGACGGGGTCGGGCGCCTCGACGAGCTCGCCGACGAAGTCCTTGACGTGGCCGGGCACGCGGTGCGCGTGCCGGACTACGGATCCGCCGTAATGACGTCGACCGCCCGCTACACGACGCAGGACATCCTGGATGCGGAGGCGTACGTACGGGACCAGGCGCTCACCCGCCACGGCGAAGGCCACATTGCTCTGACGGGTGGCCAGTCGGCCGCCGCCATCGACGTGTTCCAGGTCGCGGTCGGCTTCGAGCTGTCCGACGAGCAGAACGCGGCCGTGACGCGGCTGCTGACCTGCGGGCACGGCATTGACACCGTCGTCGGCGTTGCCGGGTCAGGCAAGTCGACGCTGATGGAGGCATGCCGGATCGGATGGGACGCCACCGGCACCACCTACGCCGGGGCGTGCCTGAGCGCCGTGGCCGCCCAGAACCTCACCCAGGCGTCCGGGATCCCCGCCCGCACGGTCGCGGCCTGGCTCCAGCAGATCCGCACTGGCACCGGTCTCACCGGAGTGGAGGTCCTGGTCATCGACGAGGCCACGATGGTGGACGACCGATCCGCTCAGGTCCTCATGCGCGAGGCGGCCCGCACCGGCACGCAGATCATCGGCATTGGCGACCCTCTGCAGCTCCAGGCCATCGCGGCGGGTGGATGGTTCCGCGACGTCCACCGGCTCGTCGGCGGGCTCACCCTGCACGAGAACCGCCGCCAGGAGGATGCCGCCGAACGGCACGTGCTGGAGGTCTGGCGCACCGGCGACCACGACCAGGCGCTGCGTCTGCTCGCCGACCAGGGACGGATCCATCCGACCGAGTCCGCGGATGAGGCCCGCTCGCAGATCCTCATCACGTGGGACGAGCTCCGGCGTGACCGTTGGCCTGACACGCACGACCTCGTTGACGAGCTGGTGGTGCTTGCCGCCCGCAACGCCGACGTCGACGCGCTCAACGCCGGTGCCCAGCAGATCCGCCGTGCCTCCGGCGAACTCGGCACCGAGCACACCTACGCTCTGTCCGGCGGGGGCCGACTCACCCTCGCTGAGGGCGACGCCGTACGGGTGCGAGTCAACGACTACCGCAGCAGTCGCGGGGAGGGGCCGGACCTGCTGAACGAGTACCGGGCCGTCGTCAGCGAGATCGCCGATGACGGGCGGATCGAGATCACGTGGCGCACCCAGGCCCGCGGTGAGGGCGACGCCTTCGTGTCCGCGTGGCTGACGCCCGACCAGGTCGCCTCAGGGGCCCTGTCCCTGGGGTACGCGATGACGATCGCCGCCTGGCAGGGCATGACGTGCGACACGAGCCTCATGTACGGACACGGCGCCAACGCATTCGCCGCGTACCCGGGGCTGACCAGGGGGAAGAAGGCGAATCACCTGTGGCTGCCGCTCGCGGTCATCGAGAGCGAAGACACCCGGGCCCGGCTCGGTGACGCCCGCACCGAGAAGGAACGCCTGGAGCGCGCCGTCGACGCGTACGCCCGGTTCCTGGGGCAGTCGCAGCCCGACGCGATGGTCTCCGACCTCCTCCACGGACCGCCGGCCCCGGCCGTCGTGCCGTCGCCGACCCGCACCCACGCCGTGAGGGCCAGCGCGGCACGCGCCCGGTCGACCACCGTCCACGACCAGCGCCAGGGCGAGGCCCAACCACAGAAGCGTGAGTATCGGCTGACGGACGAGCAGAAGCAGCGCCTGGCCGACATGCAGGAGGAGCGGGAGCTGGCCGGGGTCCGGGCCTGGAACCGCCGCCAGTACGGCGACCGGACCGACCAGGAGCTCACCAAGCTCATCGCAACCGGCCCAGTCGACGCCCGGCGCGAGGACAAGGCAGCGGCCGAAGCCGAGGCGACCGAGCGCGCCCTGCAACAGCAGATCGCCGCCGACCGAGCCCGTGGGGAGACCCGGGGCCGGCGGGAGGTCGCGCCCATCTACCCGCTGCTCGATCTCGCCGACGAGCAGCTGGCCATCGCGCGCACCGAGCAGGCCCGCGAGACCGCGATGGCCGTGCACGCGGCGAAGGCGGACGAGCACCTCCGCGTCCTGGCGGCGGCCGAAGGCAAGGGACGGATCGCGCTGCGGATGGCGGGCACCTCACGTAAGGAACACCGCCAGCTCACCCAGGAGGCCACCGAGCAGCGTGCCGCCGGGTGGAGGGAGGCGGCCGACGCCCGGGTCGCGGCCTCCCGAGCAGCCGAGGCCGCGTGGGGGATTGTGCGCAGCAGCCCGTACTCCGACGTGCTCGGTGCCACCGAGCGCCAGGCCCCGGACGTCGACACCCTCGAGGCCCGGCTCACCGATATGCGGGAGGCACGGATCCCCGCCCGAGTCCAGCAGATTGACACCGGCGACGAGAAGCGTGTCTCCCGCGCCCACGGCCAGGCTGCCAAGGCCAGGGAGAACGCGGCCCTGTACCGGGCCGTCGCTGTCGACGCGCGCACCGAGAAGGCTCTGCGTGCCCGGATCTCTGAGCACCATCCGGTGCTTCACGAGTCAGAGAACCGAGCGCGTACAGAGGTCCGGCAGGCGCAGGAGATCCGCAGCGCTCGTATCGAGGCTCAGCGGGCGCCCAGTTACCGGCCTCCCGCTCTGGGCCGGTCAGGACCTTCCCGGGGCCGCCGGTGAGTGGGCGGCTGCGTCTTCCTCCTCGTACTGCGCGAGCGTCTTCTGCAGGCGGGCGGCGAGCTCCTGAAGGTGCGGCGTGAGGGCCCGCGGGACCGCCTTGACACCTGCTACACGAGCCTGTCTCCGAGTCGGAGTCCAGCACTCCCCGGCATCAGCTCTTGATGAGGAACCCAAGCGCCTGGCGCAGGATGCCAGCCATCTCCTCGGGCGGCGCAAGGCGCATGGCCACATAGGTAAGTACGAGGATCACGACCGCGGCGAGTGCGAACCGGACAACCGATGCGACGTCGTCCTCCTTGAGCTTGTCCATGGCGCGCCACAACAGCAACGCCAGGACAACGAGGGCAAGACAGATCAAAGCAAGCATGGCCTGGGGCTTCCCTTTTCCACGAGGTGTGCAGGCGAGGCCAAGGAGGGCCTCAACCTTCGGTGGAACGAGCCTCAGCCCGGCGACCGGGTGTTCCGCCGAAGCGATACACCTGCTGAAACCCTCTGCTGAACCTTGTCGTCGTCCTCTACGTTGAGACGTAGTTGGACGCTTTTGGACATAGGAGAGGCCATGGCTCGTGCCGGGCGGTTGAGGAAGCCGATGCTGACGGGGGAGGCACATCAGGCGCTGAACGAGGCCCTCCACCAATTGCATGCCTACGCGCGCTACCCATCGCTGTCGTCACTCGAGACGGCGCTGGAGGGGAACGGCGTGCGGCGTGCCTCGCGAGCCACCATCCACAATGCCTTCTCCAGCGCCAGGTTGCCGCGAGTGGACCTTGTCGACGCCCTTGCCGTGGAGCTGGCTCGACAGGTCCGCAATGTTGAGGAGGGGGCGATCGACAAGGTCGGCAACATCTTCGACAACCTTTGGTTCCTAGCTGACCTGGAAGACCGGGAACGCAGCCGGCCGGAGGAGATGAGCTCAGAAGCGGGCACAGGCGATGTCCCCGACAGTCAAATGCCAATCCTTCCCACCGCAGAGCTCTTGCCCGTATCGATACAGCGATCTGTGCCCGACGTCCTGGACGTCGAGAGAGTGACTACCGGGCGGCTGCGGACCCTGTTCCCCAAGCGCACGTGGTCCCTGCTCGACAAGGAAGACTTGCTCTTTGCCTGCAGGCACGCCATCGTCACGCTCTTGGTCTGAGTCCGTTACCGTCCGGGGGCGGAAACGGTCGTCAATCGCATGCCCAACGGGGCGGCTGCAACCGCTGGCCTCGGCACCTTGTCCTTCTCGTCATGACAGCCAACCGAAGGCCACGATCCCCTCCGAATGATCGGGGGCCGCGGTTGAGTATCCGCAAGGCCCTGACCCTCGCCCTCGTCGCTGCGGCCCTTGTTGCGGGCGGCGTCTTTTACGGCCTGGTGGTGCTGCTGGACTTCAAAGAGATTGAATCCACCACCCAGCTCGACGCCAAGACCCTCTTCGACCTGATGAAGCTCTCCTTCGGGGTGGTTGCCGGGGCCGGCGCGCTCGTCGCTCTGGTCGTTGCCTACCGGCGTCAACGCGTCGACGAGGTCGGCGCTCACCGCGAAGCCACCCGACTACACACCGAGCGCTTCTCCCAAGCCGTCGACAAGCTCGGATCCGACTCACCCGCAGTCCGGCTCGGAGGCGTTCACGCTCTGGCTGGCCTTGCCGATGACGCCCCCACACAGGACCTGCGTCAGACC
Source organism: Streptomyces sp. NBC_01460 (assembly GCF_036227405.1). Classification (NCBI taxonomy): domain Bacteria; kingdom Bacillati; phylum Actinomycetota; class Actinomycetes; order Kitasatosporales; family Streptomycetaceae; genus Streptomyces; species Streptomyces sp. NBC_01460. Next base: position 59,210 of record NZ_CP109474.1, on the reverse strand, counting down.
TGTATCGACGTCCTGTGCGCCTACCTGCGGCTGCCATTCCCTGCCGATCCCGGCGATCTGTCTGACCCCTTGCCCGACGGCACCTCACCCACTGCGGAACGTCGCGACGCGCACCAAGACAAGAAAGACCGGTACCGCGCACTTCGCGAGGTCCGGCATACGATCTTGCGCCTCATCGGTGACCACTACCGCATCCCCAAGGATGCTGGCCGCTCGTGGCAGGGCTGCAATCTCGATCTCACTGGGGTCACCATCGACGGAAGAATGGACTTCAACGGCGCGGTCTTCTCCGGTGGCACGGTGTCCTTTGACAACGCACGGTTCTCCGGTGGCACGGTGTCCTTCCAGAGCGCGAGGTTCTCCGGCAGCGATGTGTCGTTCATGGGCGCGATGGGGCCGGTGCCCAGTACGGGCTTCCAATAATCCTGAGGAGGCTTAATCGGTCGAATCCCCCTCCCCAGGGTGATCCAATCCGTCAAGTCGCCTACATAGGTTCAAAACGGGTCATTCGGCGACGACCATCCAATGGAATCCATTCCGTTATTGCGCCGGGCCCGGCCGACTGAGGGGGCTTCATGAGCACACCCGCTGCCGTACCTGCGGCTGCTGCGCCAGGAGCCCTGACCGCCCTGCCGTGTCCGCTCTCCGGCCCTGCCCCCAGCCCATGCCCGTCGCCAGGCTGCGGTGAGCTGCGGCATCCAGCAGGGCTCGCGGGACGGGTACGCCCGCCTGGCCGGCCACCTCGAGAAGAGATCCTGCCGACGCCTGTTCCGCCGGCAGGACGGCCTTGAACGGGAGCGACAGGGCTTCCAGCTGGTGAGGGTTCACCGGACGGAAGCGATGGTTCTTGTGCCCGGGTGCCTGGTTCTCGAAGACGTCCGTGACCAGGCCGCCCCGGGCCAGGTTCACCGCCTGTGGTGCGGCGAGGGCCAACTGCCAGCCCGTGGCGGGAAGCCGGTACAGAGCGGAGGCCAGGGCTCCGGTGCCCCGCGCGTCGGCGAGGATCTCCGCGCCTCCCCGTGGGTCCGGGCGGGTCGCCGTCTCCGGCCGCCACTCCGCGCCGTAGAGCAGCTGTCCCAGCCGGACCGCTGCCGTGTGAGCGATCACGGTGGCCGGGTGCGGGATGACCTGTGGCAGGCGTACGACCTCCCCGCGCCGGACGATTTCGTAACTGGGTGCCGGCAGCTTGGGGTGTGATCGCGGGTCGGCGATGTCCACGATCCGGTGCCATGCAGTCGCGGACTTCTGCCAGGCCTGCGCGGACGCGCGCAGCGCCCCCGCACTGTCCCGCAGGGCGACGGCGGCCTCGTCCGGCAGTTCGTCGGCTGCCCTCAGCATGAGGCGGCCCGCCAGGAGGCGCTGCATGGCCGTCCAGCGCGCCAGTTGCTGGAGGTCCGATCCGCTCATGCGGTGCTCGGAGCGGTGGTGCAGTGTTTCGAAGGCCGCCCTGGAGAGCCGGTCGCAGTCTTCGGCGAGGTTCGCCGGTACGTCTCGTGTCCGGTCGGTGGGGTGGGCTTGGACAGGGCTGACGGGAAGCGTCAGCGGCAGGGCGCCGATCGCGGCGTCCGCGTCGCGGGTCCCGTCCCGGCCGAGCACGGACGCCTTGGCGAGGAAGCTGCGGACGTCGCTGAACGCTGCTGCGACGGAGGGGTCCAGGGTGTCCCCGCCGAGTGCGAACGCCACCTGGGCGGCGCCCCAGGCGAGCTCGGAGCAGCGGCGGGTGAGGTAGTGGTGGGCCGGGCCCGTGGCGAGCGCGTGCGCGTACGCACTGAGCGGTACGTGGTCGGGGCCGCGGTGGCTCTCGATGACGTCGCGCACCGCATGGACTGCGGCCAGAGCGTCGGACAGGTGGTTCTCCGCCGGACCGGCGCCGGGCGGGGGCAGCAGACGCAGAGCGGGCTGCATGGTGTCACTGGCCCGACGGAGGTGATAGGCGAGGTCCTCTGTCACAGGTGACTGGGAGGTGTCCTCGTCACCCAGGCTCAGAGGCTCCGTCAGGGCGGACAGGAACTGGTCGAGGTGATGGGCGGAGGCCGGCCGATCCGATGAGGGAGCCGCTGCTGCCCTTCGGAGGCGGTCCCCGGCCGTGTCGAAGAGTTCGTCGAGCGTCGCCATCACTGCCCCCTGACTGCGGCCAGCGACCGCGCGGCGGCAGCCGCATGCTCGGCGGCCTCACCGAGCTGGACGTCCTGTTCGGCGAGTGAGGCGAGTGCCTGGCGCGCCCTGTCCAGGAGGGCGGCATAGGGGGCCAGACCGCCGGGGCCGGGCTGGATGTCGCCTGCCTCCAAGGTGATCGGACGCCCGGTCTCGGGCAGCGGCAGCAGGGTGCGGGCGGCCAGACACTCCTGCGCCGCCGTGAGTGCGCAGAGCTCGTCGCTGCTCTCGTCCCAGGTGACGGCGTCGGCCACCTGCCCGCCGAGATCGAGTGCCTCCCAGGCGCCGGCCAGCACCGTGGTGGGATCTGCCGAGCTCAGAGCTGTGTCCAGAGCGTGCATAGCGGTGTTCATGAGGGCCCCCCTCTGCTTGTCCTGCTCATGCGTCGTGACTGATGGGATCGTGACACCGGTCCCCACGGGATCCCGCATCCCCTGTGGATGGAGCGGTCCTTGTGGAAACGAGGGTGGTGAGGTCAGGTGATGCTCCTGATCTCACCCCTTCCGATCTCACCGCTGCTGACCTCACCCGCGACTGACCCCACTTCACCCGCCGCGACCAGCGCCTGAAGTCGCCTGCGGGTGCGGTGGGCCACTGCCGCCTGGGGGCCGTGGATGTCGGTGACCGCCCCCAGAAGCTCTGTGCCGAGCGCGGCCGCGTCGGCGTCCGGGAAGGCGCGCCAGAGGCTGTAGACCCGGCGGGTGGCTTCTTCTGTGTCGGGGTGGCCAGGCCCCTGGATCGTGGCCCTCAGCCGGGCGGTGTGCAGGTACCACCCGAGCGAGGTCGCGTGGTCGCCCGCCAGATAGGCCAGGTGCGCGCGGACCTCTCGCACATGGACCGTGTCGAGGTGCTCCGGGCCGTGCTCGGCAGTGACGTCGGTGTCGAGGCGGCCGGCCATCCAGGCGGCGTCGGCCAGTCGGCCGGCGGCCGCCGTCGCGACGATCTTCGTCAGCCGACCGCGCAGTACCTGGGGGATGTGGGTCATGGGCTGCTCCGTCGGGCGGCGCTCCTCCTGCCGACTGCCCCAGAAGGCCGGTGTGACGGTGCCCCAGGGATGGAACAGCTCTTCGTGCATGTCGTTCATCGGCTTCATCGGCCGTTCTCCGGTCTCATGGATCACCACTGCACCACCCGACGGACCTCGGAGACCCGGGTGACGGCGCTGGTGGAGCTGCGCAGGCTGCTGTAGGAAACGACGCGGGTACGCACTCCGGTGCGTGGCGCCTCGATGACCATGTCGTCGCCGATGTACATGCCGACGTGCCCGGGGCGGGCGTCCGAGCCGTCGCTGCCGGGGTTGAAGACGAGGTCTCCGGGCTTGGGCCTGTCGATGCTCACGTGGGCGCCGATGCTCACCTGGTCGTAGGTCACGCGCGGGATGCTGATCCCGGCTGCCCGGTAGGCCTGCTGAATGAGGGAGGAACAGTCGCACCAGCGAGACGCGTTGCTGCCGTGCGCATCGGTGCAGTCGCCGCCGAGCTGGTACCGGCCGCCCTTCTGCCGCAACGCCCAGGCGACCGCGGTACGGACCTCGCGCGGTGTGCCGGCGGGCAGGGTGTACCCGGCGGGCAACTGTACGGCGCCGCCCGGTGCAGGGGCGGTGAACCTCTTCGCGAGCGCCAGGATGTTCCTGACGTAGGTGTACGTCTCGCCCCGGGCGAAGGTCGACGGAGGGACGCCGCGGTACTCGTCGACCCTGCCCCAGCCCGCGTTGTAGCCGGCGAGGGCGAGCTCTGTGGGCGATCCGTCGTACTGAGGGTGCGCCCTGCCCTTCCGCATGAGGCTGCACATGAACCTTCCCTGGCCGGCGATGGCGTCCGCGGGCTCCCACACACTCCTCGTGCCGTTGCCGTTCCCGTCGGTCGCCCAGGCGGGCCAGGTGCCGGGCATGAACTGGGCGATGCCCTGGGCACCGACGCCGGGGGACTGAGCCCGCCGACGCGCAGGCTGCCGGCGGTGGGCCCGAAGCCGCCGCGGGCGGCACATCCCACTTCGAGTACACCCACTTCGATCTCATGACAGCTCGCACCGGTCCGGACGGCGCACGCTACGAATTCGTCCACAACAGCAACTTGCGGCTGACACAGGTCACCAATCCGCTTGGACTGAACTGGACCTATACGTATGATCCGTCCGGTCGGCTAACAGCAGAGACGGATTTCGACAGTCGCACGCTTACTTACACATGCGATGCATCGGGCCAACTGACACATCGCACCAATGGCCTCGGCCAGACGATCCGCTACGAATACAATGAGGTCGGGCAGCTTATCCGCAAAAATGCGGACGGTGCTGTGACCACGTACGAGTACGACATATTCGATCAAATTGCGAGGGCAGTCGGTCCGGAGGTAACGCTCAGCCGCCTGCGGGACCGCCACGGCCGTCTCAAGAGCGAGACTGTGAACGGTCGTGAGCTCACGCACGGCCACGACGTGCTCGGTCGTCGCACCTCACGCACCACGCCTTCGGGCGCGCAAACCACGTGGTCCTACGATGCGGTCGGACGCCCCCTGACGCTCACCGCATCAGGCAGGACCCTGGCCTTCGCTCATGATGCCCTTGGCCGCGAGGTCAGCCGTCTTGTCGGCGAAACGATGCAGTTGACGCACGAGTTCGACCCGGCGGGTCGACTTACCGGTCAGCAGGTGACTGCCCACGGTCAAGTACTCCGCCACCGCGCGTACACCTACCGCAGTGATGGCAACCTCGTCGGCATAGACGGTGGTATTGGAGATGAACGCCGCTTCGATGTAGACCCGGCAGGTCGGGTCACCGCCGTCCACGCGTCCAATTGGACCGAGTCTTACGCCTATGACCAAGCAGGAAATCAGACCGAGGCGAACTGGTCCTCCGCCCATCCCGGCAAGGAAGCATCGGGTGAGCGTGTTTACTCGGGCACTCGCATCGTCCGCGCCGGGCGCATTCGCTATACGCATGACGCACAAGGCCGCATTGTCCAGCGTCAGGCCCCTCGCCTCTCCCGTAAGCCGGACACCTGGCGCTATTCCTGGGACGCCGAGGACCGACTCACTTCGGTAATCACACCCGACGGCACGCACTGGCGCTATTCCTATGATCCGCTGGGCCGAAGGATCGCAAAGCAACGCTACGCTGCGGACGGGGAATCCGTAGTCGAGCAGATCTTGTTCACCTGGGACGGGACCACGCTGTGTGAACAGACGACTTCCGCCGGGGCGCCGGGAATCTCAATAGCTCTGACCTGGGACCACGACGGCTTTCGTCCGCTCACTCAAACCGAACGAGTATTCTCGGCGAATGAGTCTCAAGAATCATTCGACGAGCGGTTCTTCGCCATAGTCACCGACCTGGTTGGCACGCCGACCGAGCTCATCGACGAGTCGGGTTCGCTCGCCTGGCATACTCGCAGCACGCTCTGGGGCACCACGAGCTGGGCCGCTGACAGCACAACCTACACACCACTGCGCTTTCCGGGTCAATATTTCGACCCGGAAAGCGGCCTGCATTACAACTTTCATCGTTATTACGACCCCGAGACCTCTCGGTACCTCACGGTCGATCCACTCGGCCTCGCACCTGCTTTCAACCCCGTTTCCTACGTAAGGAACCCGCACACGTGGGCCGACCCGCTGGGCTTGGGCCCGTGTCCACCGGTATCTCTGACTGAAGCAAAGAGTAAGGCGCTCAAAGATGCCGGCGTACCCGAGGGGGCGGAACCGCTTCAGGTCGATGAATTCGTCAAAGCCACCACCCCGGAGTGGCAAGGCGGAAAGCAGCTGATGGATGAAAACCATCAACCCATCTTCTACACGGAAGAATGGTACGGCACATCGTCTGGGGACATAGTTGTCTTCCAGGATCACCATTTCGGGCACCAGAAGCCCGGGGAACCTGGATACCAAGGACCGCACGTACACGTGAGACCGTTCGAGAATACGCGGAACGGTCAAATACCAGGAACCGAGGAACACTATTACTACGATAAATCACTGGGTTGACCTGGTGAAGAACCCGATGCCTCTCAGCTCTCTCTACTCCACCGTCCCCTCGCTGCAGTCCGTGAGGCTGAGGTCGTTCCACCTCAACTGGCGTGGCCCTACCCTGACCATGCGAATCGACCTTCCTCGCTTTCCGGACAGGCCGGCAACCGCGTGGACCGGAGCCGATCACGACACCCTGCAGATCCATCTGCAATTCCTGGCCGTAGATGACCTGTGTACGGACGGATGGATTCCAGGCACCCTGGTCGACATCAGTCTCGCGCCACTTGACGAACGAAGATTGCTGACATCCATCGTTGCGGAGCGCATCAATTTTTCGTTCACCGCCAGCGACACCCTTACCATCGGCCACATCAGTGCCTTTCGCAGCACCGGGAACGGCTCGGACGAAGGCCGTCACGCCTTCCTGAGTCCACTCGACGCACATAGATTCACCTCAGTGCCCAACACCTACGAAAGCACCTTCTATGAGCGCATCTGAATGGGGAAATCTCCTCAGCAATCCGCAGGCGATCGACACGCTGTTCGACGAAGCGCCCGATCTGGGTAGTAGTGACCTTTTCCACCTTCTCGCGGACGAGCGAGGCGACAGCATCACCCTCGGGTTCGAGACCCACCAAACCCCCGCTCGAATCAAACCCGAATGGGCGGGTCGGGAATTCAACTCCTTCACGTTCTACCTCGTCTTCGACGGCGTTCAGGAACTGTCCATCAGAGGGTGGTCATCTCCAGCGCAGAAGAGCGTCGAAGCCCACCGGGAGGCTGACGGAAACCTGCATGTCGCTCTCACATCAGAGGGCACCAAGGTTTCCTTTCGGGCGCGTACAGTCTCCATTTCGGGGGCAAGCCTGGGCTTGGTATCCAGGTGCTCTTAGAACTTCTAACCAAAAGATCTTCGAGGTGGTCGGATCGCTCTGGGACTGTTGATCCGGGGTGCCGCCACTACTGCCGAAGGTGGAGCGTCGAGCGCGCCGTCCCTGGCGGAAGAGGCATCCGGACCGGCTGGTGTTCCAGGGCATCCTGTCCGCGCGGTACACCAGCATTCAGTGGGAACACCTGTCAGAGGAGCTCGGCTTCGGGTCCGGCATGACGTGCTGGCGGCGGCGCCCAACTGGAACGAGGCCGGGGTCTGACAGTGGCTGCAAGAGGTGCGGTTGGCCGAGCTGAATGCCGCCGCCCGCCTTGACTGGTCGCGAGCGGTTGTCGACTCCAGCCACGTCGACGACGGTATTGCCGGGTCCCCCTCGGCTCCACCTTCGACATCAAGCAGGCCGCCCTGCGCAGGGCGGCCGCCCATGACCTGCACACGCCGACGGACAGAGGCGGCCCTTCATCTCCGCCGTTTTGCCGCCTACGCCTTGAGCGCGGCGACCTCACGCATCCGCGGTGCCATGTCCCGTACCGCTCGCACCTTCGCATGCGGGGCCAGGCGCCTGCGCATGGTCGCGAAGTGGTCGTCACCGCGGGCGGACGAGACATGTTCGTACTCGTCGAGGAAGCGTGTCCACGAGTCGCATGCGGCGTCGAGGTGCCCGTGCTCGAGCTGCCGCTGCGCCAGCAGCCCGTACGCGTGGACGCGGCCCTGGCGTTCCTGTGCCGGCTGGACCTTGATGGACTGCTTGAGTGCGCGGATGCTGCCTGGGAGGTCGCGTTCCTCGTAGAGCACGTGGGAGACGTGGAAGAGGTAGGCGGTCCGGTCGTAGCCGCCGATGGCGTCGCGGTGGTTGTCGGCCTTGGCCAGGGCGCTCTCCGCTTGACGCAGCCGGGCGTGGGACTGGGGCCGGTCCTTCACCATGGAGGCCGCGTGGGCTTGCTGGCCGCGCAGGAACGCCACGAGCCTCGGCCCGGCCATGGGGGCCGCTTCGGCGGCGGCGTCGGCCAGTTCGAGGCTCTTCGGCCCGTGACCGAGACTCGACGCCTGCAGTGACATGCCGCGGAGGGTCCGGCAGAAGGTGACGTGGTCCTGGGCCTCGCGCGCGAGCTGGAGAGCCTTGACGTAGTAGGTCTGGCCGAGACCGTGCGCCTTGTCGTACATGGCCATCCAGCCCGTCAGGTACGTCAGGTCGGAGGCAGCGGCCAGCATGTCGGCGTGAACCCGCTCGGTGGCCTGGGCGCGGAGCCACGGTGCGACGGTGTTCACCAGGAAGGCGGCAGCCAGAGGGCGAGCGTGTCCGGCGCCGAACTCGTCGAGGATGCCGGCGATCCGGTCGGTCATCGACCGCACCGAGGCCACCTGTGAGGCGCCGATGCGCGTGGTTGCCTTGCCGTCCATGACCGGCTCGTCGGCGGCGTGTGCGGGCGATGTGAACGCCGGCACGGCCAGCGCGGCCGAGAACAGGGTGTAGGCCAGTACGCCACGACGTGAGGGATCCATGTCAGCCCTTCCGAGGTCCAGCAGTTCCTCGACAGTGTCGGTCCCGTTGCCCCCGGCCCCGGCTGCCGACGGCGCGAGCCCGGCTTCGGCATGGGTGACGGGACGTCCCAGGCGTACGGACAGTGCTTCGATGATCAGTGGTCTGACCTCGGGCTTCGGCAAAGTGCCCGCGATCCAGTGGGCCACCGCCGTGCGGTCGTACGTCAGTTCCAGTCCAGCCTGCGGCCCCAGACGGTTGACCCGTTGAGCCAGCTGCGTGCGCGTGAGTTTTGCCTGGTCGAGAAGGTCCGCCAGGCGCGGGTTGGGTGTGCGCTTCCTCGAGGCCATGCACTCAACTCCCCGGAGCTGCATCGCGTTCACGGTGTTCACGGTCGCACCGGCTCTCCACGGTACCCGCAGACGGTGACCGGACGGTTACCTCTTGCACAGACGCCGAACGATCTCGGCCCAGGGAGACAGGGTGAGCACCACCATGAACACACGCGCGGGCAGTACGGCCGGAACCTGCCTCACCTCGGCCTCGGCCGCGTACGCCGAGGGCGGAGCCGACGCGGAGCCCCGAGCCTCGGTAGAGCCTCATCACACGGCAGGCGCGATGACCGTGACCTTCACCATCACCCCGCTCAACGGTCGTCTCGCCCCCCGCGATCAAGACGCGCGCCACATCGCTGACCTGCGTCATCTGGTGCGCGGAAGGCTCACCTCATGGGGACTGTCCGTGCTCGCCGACGATGCCGAACTGATCGTCAGCGAGCTGCTCACCAACTCACTCATCCACAGTGGCGGCACGCGGGTCGACCTGGATGTACGGATCGAGGGCGACCGACTGCGCATCGAGGTCGGCGACGGTGCCAGACGTCCTCCCTGTCGTCCGGCACACCCTTGCGACGAGGCCGAGAACGGACGGGGTCTCGAGATCGTGCACTTCCTCGTCCAGGCCCGGGGCGGCGCATGGGGCCTGGGGCCGGACGGCACACACACCTGGTGCACGCTGGCGATCGGCACGGGAGGAGCCCGATGAGAACGGCCGACGAGTGGTCGGAGCTCGCATTCCTGCTCCGCCGCCTCATGCCGGTCGCGCACCTGCCGACAGCCAGACCGCTGGGCCGCGACTACGACGTGGTGATCACCGAAGCGGGGCCTGCGGGCGACGAGCTTCTGTGCCTCATGGACGCCTTGGCAGGTGGCTGCGGCCCGGTCATTGCGGAGGCCGGCCGACCGGTGCTGTGCTGGGTCGTACCGCCGGGCACCGGTGACTGGTGGGACAGCCGGTACGGGTTATACCTGTCGGCTCCCGGAAGCATCCCGTTCCCACCCCTCTGCCACGAGGACCCGATCGGCCCGTACTGGCTGCGCCCCTTCCGCGCCGACCGTCGTGTTTCCCCCGAGGATCTTGCTGCCGCCCTCGATAGGGTCCAGCCCCGGCGACGCGCACTGAGCGCTTGCCGCGCCCCGGGGCTTCTCCGGTGCCGCTGCGGAGAAGCGGCCGTGATGTGGCGTCAGCTTGCCTTTCCACTTGGGCAGGATGAGTCTGGCGAGTGCCTCTGTGGGCCAGCAGAGGCATGAGAGAAGCGGGCTGGTGACTGCGAACCAGTGGACGCTGATTCCTCCCTGCACCTTGTCCAGAATGGGTGAGGTTTCATCGCGGTAGACGTAGCGGAGGTATCGGTGGCGGACCCATGCTCCGGCTAGCACTGGCAAGGTGGCAAGGATGACCATGGGGACCAGGGCTCTTGCAGCGGTGAGCTTCGTGCTCTCCTCGTATTGCACGCGCTCAGCTTGCTGCTCCTCGATGTCGCTTGTCAGCCTGGGGCCGGTTTGTGCTTTGCGGATAAGAGAGGCGTTTTGTCTGAATCGGTGAAAGTGCTGCAGAACGGCTTTCCTCGATGACAAACTCGCAGCTCAGCAAGAGTGCTCCCCGCGCCCGCGGGGATGGTCCCATGATTCCTTCTCTCTCTGGATCGGCCGGGGCGTGCTCCCCGCGCCCGCGGGGATGGTCCCTACCGCACGGGGCGCGTCACCATCACTCCGTCGTGCTCCCCGCGCCCGCGGGGATGGTCCCGTCTGCGCGAGGCGCGTAAGGGTCGTCGGGGAGTGCTCCCCGCGCCCGCGGGGATGGTCCCTCCGGGATGTCCAACTCCGGTAACCGCAGCCGGTGCTCCCCGCGCCCGCGGGGATGGTCCCTGCCCGATTCACGGCGCGCACGGAACGGGGGGGTGCTCCCCGCGCCCGCGGGGATGGTCCCCCGTTCGCCGCTACCGGCGCCGGCGCCATGGCGTGCTCCCCGCGCCCGCGGGGATGGTCCCACCAACCAGGCCGCCGACAGCTACCCGCTTACGTGTTTCCCGCGCCCGCGGGGATGGTCCCTCCGGCCACGTGGACCCAGCCTTGATCAGACCGTGCTCCCCGCGCCCGCGGGGATGGTCCCGGGGCCCGGCCGAGGTGGCGTGCAACCTCTTGTGCTCCCCGCCCTGGGCCTCCGCCTACCGAGAGGGGATCATCTCCGTGCGAGTGGCGCCGGTGTCTGTGGGCAGCGGTTGCTCAGGCGTGGATTCAGTAGGTGACGACGATCCGGCGTGCCGGGCCGTCCACCCTGATTCGGCCTCCGACGGGAATCACGAGCTGCGGGTCGGTGTGGCCGATGTCGACGTCGAACACGGCCATGGTGTCGGGCGCGTACTGGTGGAGAGCCCGTAGGACGGCGTCTCGCTGTTGCCGGCGAAAGTGCGCCCTGTCCCGGGTGCTGAGCTGCTTTTCGAACGACCAGCTCTTCGCTCTGGCCATCAGCAGGGCGGGGAACTGTTGCAGCAGTCCGCGTTCGCCCATGCTCCGAAGGATCCAGTAGACGTCCTGGGCGCTCGGCATGTCCTCCGAGGTCTCCAGGAAGAGCACGTTCCCGGCGTAGTCGTCGACCGGTTGCACTGCGCGGTCGGCCATCAACAGCCAGGAGATGATCTCCAGGTTGCCGCCCCAGCTTATTCCTTCCACTACCCGGTCGCCGTTGTGCCAGCTCCAGCCATCGGCGGGTTCCATCTCCGGTTCGGACTCGAAGGTGTGCGGGTCCTGCCAGGGGCGGTCGATGTCTCCGTAGGTGCTTGCGGGCGTGATCTCGTACTCGCCCGAGGTGAACAGCGCTGCCCGGAGGGAGTCCGCGGTCAGCGGATTCATCGCGCCGGGCCGTCCGAGCTCGACCATGACCGAGCCGCCGTGATAACCGACGATGCCCAGCTTCCGCAGGTGCAGCAGCAGGTTGGTGTTGTCGCTGTAGCCGAAGAACGGCTTCGGGTTGGCGCGGAGGATGCCGGGGTCGAGGTGGGGGAGGATGGTGATCTGGTCGTCGCCGCCGATACTGGCGATCACTGCCTTGATGTCGGGATCCGAGAAGGCCGCGTGGATGTCCGCGGCCCGTTCCTCGGGCGTCGCACCCATCTTCCGGGTCGTCGGGTACTCGACTGGCTTCAGTCCGAAGTCGTCCTGGAGTCTGCGCAGCCCCCATTCGTAGGGCAGAGGTAAGAGGGCGGGCAGACCGGATGAGGGTGACAACACCGCGACCCGGTCTCCGGGGCGGGGCTTGGCAGGGTAGAGAGGGGTTGTCATCTGCCGAGCGTAGAAGCCGGCGGGCCGGTGCCGCAGCGAATATTTCGGGGCCCCCGCAAGCTGCCCCACTGTCCATCCCGACGCCCACCACTCCGTCGGTCGAGCTTCGTTGGCCCAGCACAGGGCAACTGGGGAGGACCGGCGACCGGCCTCGGCACTATACTCGAACATGTGTACGAAAAATCGTCGAGGCTGGACAAGCTCCGCTTCCTGCTCCGCGTTCAGGAGCAGCAGCTCGACGTGACCCGTCGCTGGATCGCGGACGAGGAGCGGCGCCAGGCCGAACGGATCCAGGGGGAGAAGGCCCGACCGCCACAGCCGGACTGGGTGTTGGAGCTCGGAATCGGCGTCGGGGCGAAGCCCGTCGAAATCCATGCCGGCCACTGCTACGCCATCGGCAGACGCCGAAAGGCGGTCACCCGGGAGCAGGCTCTCGCCGCCCTCGCCGAAGGGGTCGATGCCTGCACGCACTGCCGGCCGGACACCGACCTCGGACTTCTCTGAGGTCGGTGTCCCGCCCGACGGCGGCTGCGCATGTGCGGGGAGGCGGGCCCGGCACTCCGAGGTGCCTGGCCCGGCCCGAACCAGGCTCAGTGCGGCCCGGGGTGCGCTACGCCCAGCCGTGTTCGGTGAGCGGCGCTGCGTCCGCCGTGGCGGCCTCCAGATAGGCCAGGAGCCCTTTCTCCGGGTACTCGATGATGTCCTCGGGCAGTTCGTGGACGCTGAACCACTCCAGGCCGAGGCACTTCTCCGGTTCCCTGTTGACAGGGTCCCCGCTCCACCGTGTGGCCTCGAAGAAGAAGCCGATGCGCTCGATCTCCGCGCTCTGCCGGTGGTGGACCACGTGCACCATCCGCAGGTGCTCGGGGTCGACCGTCACGCCGGTCTCCTCCAGGAGCTCCCGAGCGGCTCCCGCTCGCAGAGCTTCGCCCCGGTCGAGCTTGCCCGAGGGCATGTGCCAGCGGCCGTAGCCGTACGGTCCGCCGCGCTGGGAGAAGAGCAGCTTGTCGCCCTCGCGCAGAAGGACGTGGGTGTCGATGACGGGTTCTGCGAGTGGTTCCGGTGTCATGGTCCCTGGGATGGTGTCGACTGCGGTGAAGCAGCCGACGCTATCGGCGAACCGGGGATCGCGTCGGCGATTGCGACAGCGACCTCCGATGGGGTGGCTTCCCCGGTGTTCACGACCAGCACCTTCACGCGGGCCGTCATCAGACTCCGGGCTGCCGCCTCGTACAGCAGGACCTCGCGGCCGGGGGCGGTCGGATCGTGGTGGAACCGGTTGCGGGGGCCTCGTGTAGCTATCCGTTCGGCGATGAGGCCAGGGGGCGCGGTCAGGACGACCGCCAGCTCCGGCATCAGGACGTTCGCGTTCAGGTCCAGCAGGAACTTCAGCGGCACACCGTCGAGCTGCTGCATGACGAGCGTCGAGGCGAGGTACCGGTCGGTGATCACGGTGTCGCCGGCGCTCAGCCGGGGCATGATCTCGTGCTCGACGTGCTCGTACCGGTCGGCTGCGACCAGGCAGGCCAGAGCGTGCCCGCGGATGTGGCTGAAGTGGGCCCTGATGAAGAGACCGAGGTCGCTGGCGGTCGGCTCCGCGGTGCCGTGTACGGAAATCCCGCGAGCGGTCAGCTCGTCGTGCAGGGCCTGGATGGTGGTCGACTTCCCGACCCCGCTGGGGCCGTCGACCGTGATGAACATCCCGCGCTTCGCCCTCATGCCGCAACCCCCTGAGCGGTCTGGTTGCGCTCGTGCTGATCGCGGGTGAGCGTGGCGAGGGTGGAGCGGACCTTGGCCAGGGGGACGTCACCGAACTGGATGCCGACCGAGAAGTTGAACTCGTCGCGTTGGCGCATGGACTCGTCGGCACCGTCACCGGTGAGATCGACGTCCCCGTAGGCCAGCAGGTCCTCGGGGTTGTGGCCGGCATCGGTCAGGGTCGTCCAGACAGGCGTGCCGGGGTAGGGGCGGAACTCGAAGACACTCGCCCGGATATCGCCCGGGTTGTTGTCGGCGATGGCCCAGAGATTGCGGATGTGGCGGACGGTCGCCGCGATGTCGTCGTGGGTCTCGCCGGGGAACCCGAGGATGAAGTAGCCCTTCACACCGATGCCGTGCCGGACCAGGCGGTGGGCGACGCGTTCGGTCATCTCGGCGTCGATCCGCTTGTCCATCGCCTGGAGGATGCGGTCGCTGCCGGACTCGATGCCGAGAGCGACCTCGCGTAACCCGTTCTGCACCAGACGGTCGAGATCGCGGTCGCCGAGCCGGTTCAGGACGTTGATGCGGCCGGTGGCGTCCCAGACGTAGCGCTCGCCGATCCGGTTACGGGTGAAGGCGTCCATCTGCTCATCGATGACCCGCCCGACCCCGAGGAACAGGTCGTCGACGAACCGGAAGGCCGTCACCCCGTAGGCGTCGTGCAGCCGGTCCAGCTCGCCGATGATGTTCTCGGGGGAGCGGACCCGGATGGTGAGGTCGGGATTCGCGCTGACGGCGGCCCCGCAGAAGGTGCAGTTGTAGGGGCAGCCGCGGCTCCCGACGATGTTCGCTTCCACGTGTCCGGTGCGGGCGGCCGTTCTCAGCAGGTCGGTGCTGCGGCTGACCGCGAGGCGCCGGTCCGTCTCCGTCGGGGCGGCACGGTAGGGGTCCTGGGGCAGGAAGGCGCGGTTCACGTACGGCAGGGCGTTGATGTCCGGGCCGAGCATCTGCGGGTCTGGCTTCCCCGACGGGATGCCGACGGCCCGGGTGCCGAGCAGCGGGTCCCGCCAGAGCACGCCGGGCAGTTCACGGCGGCGCTGCTCGTCTTCCAGCAGCGCGGCGACGCGGAGTTCTCCCTCCCCCAGGACGAGGGCCCGGAGGTTGGTCATGCGGGGGTCGGCCAGAACCCTGTCGGGCATCGCCTTGGCGTGGTGCCCGCCGACCATCAGCGCGATGTCCGGGTCGAGGTGGGCCGCGATGCGGGCGGACATCTCGTAGGTGGGGGCGAGAAGGTTCATGGCCGCCCATCGGGGCCGGGCCGCGTTGACGAGTTCGGCGGTCTCGAGGATGCCCAGGCCGTGGGCCTCCGCGTCGAGCACTCCTACGTTGAAGCCGGCGCGCTGGGCGTAGGTGGCGATGTACGCCATGCCCAGCACCGGGAGGGTGTAGTCGTTGGTGCGCGGGCGCCGGCCGTAGTCGCGCAGCGGCGCGTTCACGAACAGCGCGTCAAGGGTCCGCGTCGGGTCGGCACCGGAGAGAAGGGGTAACTGCTGCATAGGTCCTCCAGGTCATCGGGCATGGGAGCCCCAGGTGAGCGTGGACAGGGTCAGCGTGTGCAGAGCAGTACGGTCCGGACCGGCCCAGCCGGTCCAGAGCGGGCCGAACGCCTTGTCCTTCTTTTCCGGCCAGGGGTAATGAGGCGCGATCTGCGCGGCCCAGGTGCGTACGGCGAGGTCGTCGTGCGGGTAGACGCTGAAGTCCCCGGTGAAGTCGGTCGCGGCTGCCGCAGCGGTCCAGGGGCCGATGCGGGGGACGGCGGTGAGAGCGCTCACCAGCTCGGGAGCCTTCATGCCGAGCCAGTCCGCGGAGTGCAGTTCGTAGTGCTCGGCGGCCGCCCGCAGCACGCTGCGGTGGAACTTGGCGCCGATGTCGTCGAACTGTTCGTCCGCCAGGTCGAGGACCTCTGCGGCTGTGGGGGCGGTGGCGAGCTCACCGACAGGGCTGTCCACGCGGGCGCCGTAGGCCGTGCACCACTCCCGGTAGAGCTTGCGGGCCTGCCCGGCGCGTACGACCTGGCGCAGGATCGCCGTGGTGATCGCGTCCCACAGCCACGGGTTGGCGAGGCGCTGGGAGACGCCGAGGCGATCGAGCCCCGCCCGGAGCCCGCCGGGGACGCTGCCGGGCAGGCAGTCCGGATTGGTGGCGACGAGCGTCGGCTTCGCGTCCTCGGTGCCGTCCACGCAGCGCATGTTCAGACCGTCCCGGTCCCACGACAGGACCCACAGGCCGGAGGTAGTACGTACGGCCCGTGCGCGACCACCGGATCCTGTCTCGGTCCATGCGGGGTGATCGGTCGTCAGGACAGTCATGGGGATGCTCCTCGGATGTGCGGGTCGAGCCGTGCGCGTCACCACCCGGCGGCGGCGACAATCAGAACGATGGCAGTCAGGAACACTGCCACTTGGCACACGCGTCGGGACATGGGTGGCCCTCAGATCATGCGGACGAGGTGAGGGCGGGGCACGGGATTGCGCAGGCCGAGGGGAGCACGTCGGGCCGTACCCACGCACCGGGTGCCTGCGGTCGTCCGGTGGCCTGGCGGGCGGATTCGTACGGCCGTTGCCCGCCGGATCCGTACGGCCGTTGCCCGCCGGGGGCGTCGGGCAGCGATTCGTCCTGCGAAGATCACGGCAGAGGCGGTCACGAGGTCACTCCCTCCTGTGCGGGTAACCCGGCCTCTGACGGGGGCAGAGGCCGGGCTTTCCTGCGTACCGCCGGAACTGACTCGACCCGGCGGCCGACCACCAGTCAACGAGTCGTCGGCGGACGGCAACAGGCAGAGTCCAGGATTCGTGTGCTTCGGCCGACCGGAAGACTTTGCGTTCTCGTGACCGGTGCTCTGGCCGTGCGGGTGACGGCAGTACTACGTTCAGTGCATGGGAGTCAACCTCGTCCTCCGGGGTCGGATGCAACAACTCGGCCTCACTCAGGAGGAGTTGGCGAATCGGCTCAACGGGGCGCTGCAGGAGATCACCGGTCGGCCCGGCGAGATCTCAGCCCGCACGGTCCGCAACCTGCTCAGCGGGTCGAGCCGTCGGCCGATCGGCCGCACCTGCGCAGCGCTCGAGCGCGTGTTCGGCTGCCCTGTGGTGGACCTGGGACTCACCGCACCCAGTTCCATGCGACATCCCCCGGAGGTCCCTGTGCGGCGCCGCGACTTCATCGCTTCCACCACCGGAGCGGCAGCCGCTGCCGTCCCTGTCGGCGTTCCTCGCGGCGTTCCCGTAGGCGTCCCCGCCGTTGTCCCCGTCGGCAGACAGTGCAGATCAGTGGGGATGACCGATGTGTCCCGCGCCGCGGCCCGCGTGAATCTGCTCGTCGAGACGGACGACCGCAGCGGCGGCCACACAGGCCTGGCGGCCGAGGCCCTCGAAGGCCGGGCCGAGGTCCTCGGACTCCAGCAGCGCAACGCCGGCGAGCGCGTACGACGGGCTCTGTACGCACTCGCTGCCGAGTACACGACCATCGCGGCCTGGTCCTGCATCGACCTGCACGATCTCGACGCGGCCCAGAAGTACCTGCACGAGTCGGCGACCTTCGCCGGCCTGTCCCAGGACGCGGCCACCGGAATGCGCGTGTGGATCAACATGGCCATGCTCGCCTACCAGCGGAAGAACTGGCCGGAGCAGCTCGCGGCAGCGCAGGCCGCCAGCGCGTCCCCGGCTGCCCGCAGGGATCCGTTGTTCGGCTCCATGGGACGCGTCCGCCTCGCTCTCGCCCACTCCTCGCTGGGTGACCCGCGGGCTGCCAAGCGCGCCCTGGGTGCGGCTGAGGAGACGCTCCAGAAGGCGGTGGAGGCGGAGCGTCCACGATGGACCGCGTTCTTCGGGCCGGCCGAACTCAGCCACCTCGCAGCCGTCATCCTCAATCACAATGGGGAGTCGGCCGACGCGGAGGCGATGGCGCATCGCGCGCTGGCCAGGATCCCGGAGGAGTTCCAGCGCAACCGTGCGCTGGCCACCTGCCAGCTCGCGACCGCACAGCTCCGCCAGGGCGATCCGGAGCAGGCCACGAGAACCGCTTCCTCCGTCTTCACGATCATGGATGGTGCGCCGCTCCCTGGACGGATGCGGACTCTGATCGGAGACTTCCACCGGGACCTGCTCCGGCTGGCGCCGTCCACGACGTACGCCCGCGACTGGGCGGACCGCATGCGAGATGAATGGAGTCGAGCGTGAACAGGGTGATCGACCTCCAGCACTACGCCCACGGAAGACTTCCGGAAGGCTTCAGGCAGACGCTGATCGATGTACACGCCGACGCCTACGCCGATGCCATGGACGACGCATTCCACCAGCGGTTCCCCTGGTTCGTCGACCACTGGTCGGAGATGAACGGCTTCACCTGTGTCGTGGCCTTCGACGGGGACGAACCGACCGGCTTCGCCTACGGCGCCCCGCAGCGGCCGGGGCGCGAATGGTGGCGCTCCACCGCGTTCGAGCCGGCCGGCGAAGGCACCGCGACGTACGCGGTCTCCGAGGTCATGGTGCGCCCGCAGTGGCGGAAGCAGGGCGTCTCGGACCGCCTGCACGAAGCCCTGCTGACGGAGCGGGGCGAGGACCTCGCGGTGCTCCTGGTCGACGTGACCCACCCGAAGGTCCAGGCGCTGTACGAGACGTGGGGCTACGAGAAGGCGGGCGAACAGCAGCCGTTCGCCGACTCACCGGTGTACGCGGTGATGGTGAAGAGGCTGCACGCCTGAAGGGGCACCACCTGGCGCGGAGGCCGCGGGTCCGCGGCCTCCTGACAGATCGACATCCCGCCGCAGGCAGCCGGCTCGAGTCTGCTGCGGGCGAAGCGCGGGCAGGCGAGCTTGGGTTATATAATCCAAATCTGCGTTATGCGAATTCTGTGAAAGTTATGCATAATAGCCGTCCTGAGTGGCAAACTCGCAGTTCAGCGAGAGTGCTCCCCGCGCCTGCGGGGATGGTCCCTGTGTCCTGCACTACGCCGAGCGACACCGGCCGTGCTCCCCGCGCCCGCGGGGATGGTCCCTCGTGCGCGAAGTCCTCCAGCCACACCCCGTTGTGCTCCCCGCGCCCGCGGGATGGTCCCGCGGTCGAGCAGGCCCAGGACGAGACGAAGCACTGCTCCCCCGCGCCCGTGGGGATGGTCCCGCGCGGGCCGGCATCGCCGGTGTGAAGGACCCGTGCTCCCTGCTTCCGTGGGGATGTTCCCTACCTCAAGATCGACCACCTGCTCGGCTGGGGTGCTCGCGTTGTTGAGCGTGTGAGTGCCTGATGGAGTGTTGAGGGCGATGGACGGTTCCGGCTCCGCGCTCAGGTTTTGTGGCGGCCGCGGCACTCGGCGCGGCGCACTTCCGGAGGTGAGGTTGACGTCGTACGCGGGCGGCACCATCTGCCTGATGTCACCCGTCAGTCCAGAAGCACCTGTGAGCCCCAACACCGTTCACCGGACCAACGCAGATTGCTTGATGAGGGAATTGAGAGTTCGGGCCTCCGGGGCGTGCGGACTACGTAGAATCTGTTCTTCAGTAGTGCGGCTGATCATCGGGGGCGGGACATTGGCCGGAAAACCTCAGTTGCTCTTCATACACGGCATCGGCTCGGCGCGGACCACGGATGTGGAGTTGCGAGAGTGGTCCACGTCGCTTGCGAACGGTGTCCGGGCGGCAGGCCACGCCGACCTGGTGTCGGGATTGACCCAGTCGTGGGCCGCGGAGACCCGCTTCGCCAACTACAGCGATCTATTCCACAAAGCGGATGCCCAAGGCGCGGCCGACGACGTTGCCGAGGAGGACCTGCCCTTGCTGCTGGGGCTCCTGGACGAGATGACCCAAGAGCTCGCGCATCAGGCTGAGCTGGTCGACGACCGTCGGTCCCTGCAGATCATCACGAGCGCCCGCGCCCAGATCCGGTCCGCCATCGATCCGGACGTGGCACAGGCTCAGGGACCATTAGGGGTGGTGCGGCGGGCAGGCAACGCGCTGACGACTCTTCTCCAGCTTCCTGGCTTGCGGCAGGCGTCGCAGTGGACCAGTGGAGTCCAGTTGCTGCCGGTCCTCTCCCAGGTGGGCCGGTATCTGGCTCGGAAGGAGCCGGACGATGCGGGTCTCGGTCTCGACGCGCGCATCCGTGAGCGCGTCCTCTCCGGTCTCGACCCCTCTCGGCCGCTGATCGTGATCTCGCACTCGCTCGGGACAGTTGTTGCGTACGAGGCACTGCACACGTACAGGGGGCCCGTGCCGCTGTGGATCACTCTGGGGTCACCTCTGGCCATGGGGGCTCTGGTGCTTCAGCGGCTGGCACCTCGACCGCCGCACACGCCGGGCGGAGTGGAGCGCTGGCTCAATTTCTGGGACCGCGACGACATCGTGGTGGCCCGGCCCCGCCTGGAACGCTGGATGAAGCCCAACGCCTCGGGTGTGGTTCCGGTGACCGAACGCGCGGATACGAACGGGCTCTGGACCCACACGGCGACGAAGTACCTCGCGCACAAGATCGTCGCAGGGCCTGTCGCCGAGACTCTGAAGAAGCTCTGACAGGCGTCGCAGTGGTCCGTCACGCGATCGTGGTCGCCTCCCAATGCTCCACGATGCCCCACCTCGAAAAGCTGGAGTCAGCAGCCAGGGACCTGCACTCCGTCCTGACCGATCCGGATCTGGGCGGGGCCGAGCCGACCGACGACTCGCTCCTGCTGGACCCGCAGTCGCCGGAGGACGTGAGACGCGCCGTCTACGCGGCGGCCACCCGTGCACAGCAGGATGGCGCAGTGCTGATCGTGGCCCTGCTCGGGCACGGGTTCACCGCCCCCGCGCTGCGCTTCATGGTCCGCGGTTCCCTGTTGGCCTCATCGGCTTCGGCCCTGGACGTTCCAGGGCTCCTCGGGGAGGTAGCCAACGAGGCCGAGGGAGTGATCGCGCTCGTCGATACCTGCCACGCCGGCGCCGCCCCTCCTTCCCCTGACACCCTGGCCAACGGGGTCAGGGACGGGCAGGTCCGGCTTGCCGTCGTCATGGCTGCGGCAAGCAGTCAGGATGCCTATGGCATGAACCTCTCCCTCGCTCTGGCCGCGGTACTCCGGCGCGGGCTCGAGAACCGTGGCGCGCATCTGCTGGTGGACGATGAATTGATGAGCAGCGTCCGTGCAGAGGTGTTGAACCAAGGCAGCGGCCAGTCCATCGGGCGCTCCGTCTTCGATCAGTACGACTTCGCCGAAAGCCCGCTCTGGCTGGCCCACAACGCGCGCGCCTCGTACGGCACCAGCTCCGAGATCGGACCGGTAGCCGCCCGCTTGCTGGACGAGTCCACCGAGGGGTGGCCGAACAGGCCAACCCGATGGAGTAATGCCTCCCTGACCGCCTTCCTCTCCTCCGGCGGTTTGGACCAGCCCCCGACCCAAAGGATCCGGGTCGAGGAAATCAAGGCGGAGCTGCAGGAATGCAAGAGAACCGTCAAGGTCCTCAAAGAGCACCTCCCTGAGGCGATGCGCACGGCAGTGCTACGCAAGGCTGCCAGGCGTGCGGGCTTTCCCGCACCTCTGGTGAGCGACCCGCAACTGCGTGACCTGGTCGAATACGCAGTCCTCGAAGGCAGTCCGTACGTGCGAACCACGCACTCCTCGCTCGGGCGGCTTGTCGCCGCGCTGCTGGTCGAGGCAGACATCACGGCTCCGGTAGAACTGGACGACTGGATCGGCAGCCATAGGGACGTCGTGTCCTTCAAGGACGCCCACAAGGAATTCCAGCAGGCCGATCATTCCGCCCGAACCCGTCTTGTGCTGGGCATCCCCTCCATCGCGGGCAGACAGCGCAGCGGCGGTGAAGGCACGCCGGAATGGCCAAGGCGGTTGCACGCATGGGTGCTCCAGGGAGGCGAGACCCTGGGCTCCAACGACTTCGACGCCCCCAGCCGCGACGAAGCCGGGCTGACCGCTGTCATCAAGGCGGCGATCAGGTGGGCCCGCAGCCGCCTTCCCACAGGCGAACGACTTCAACACATAGACATCGCCGCCTGCGGGCGGGCACTGGCCCAGTGGCACCCGGAAGAAGCCCGCACCGGGCTGCAGAAACTCGGCATCGCGCATCGGGTCACGCTGCGGTGGAACAGCTCGATCGTGCGGGACGAGTATGCGGAGTGGGACGCATTCGAGCTGAACAACCTTGCCGAGGAAGTGCTCGACGCGCTCGAAGCAGGCAACGCGAAACTCTCCTGGCTGGGACCAGCAGACATGGCAGATCTAGTTGATCTTGCGGACCGGCTGGCTTCCGAACCAGGCCGCCCCCGGGCGCTGGAGGAGCGACCTGTCGGATGCGACGCGACGCTGACCGCCCTTGCCGCCTTCACCCCTATCCTGATCTGGCCCGAGGGCGCCAACGCCGCTCCCGGCCAGTTCCGGGCCGTCGTGGACGGAATGTGGAACAAGATCCAGGACGAGCAGGAGTGGCACGACAGCCGTGTGACCAAGCCTGCCGATGGCGGGTCGGACACTCTGCGGCAGGTGCGAAGAGTGTGGCACGACCGCCAATGGCTCGCATTCTGCCGATTGTTCGAGACGCCCCTGAGCAGCCCCGAAGAGGAGACCGCATGACCTGGAGTCCTTACTACCGGGGCGACGGCGTCGCGCGCACTCCGGAGCTCCCACCGCCTCCCCCCTGGCGCATGCCGGGGAAGGACGTACCCGAAGCCGTGCCGTACAGGCCTGACCCCGGCCTCGTCGACGCGATCAACGCAGCACTCCTGCTGCACCGCCCGCTTCTGCTCACCGGGCCGGCCGGCTCCGGAAAGTCCACGCTGATCAAGCACGTCGCCCATGAAGTGGGCCTCGGGAGTGAGCTTCACTGGCACATCACCTCGCGCAGTACCCTCACCGAGGCGCTGTACCGTTACGACGCTCTCGGCCGCATCCACGCGCAGAACCTGCGCAGCGCAGCGGGCCCGGCACGTTCTCGGCTGGTGAGGCGAGGCCAGCAACAACGCGGTGACGACATCGCACCCTTCCTCAGGCTCGGTCCTCTGGGAACCGCCTTCGCCGCGGTCGAGCGGCCGCGTGCCCTGCTGATCGACGAGATCGACAAGAGCGACCTCGACCTGCCCAGCGACCTCCTGGACATCTTGGAGCGTGGGCGGTTCGAGATTCCGGAACTGTCCCGCCACCACCGGAAGCGCGTGCCGGTGCGGCTGCATGAGGACACCGCGACAGTGGACGTCGTGGACGGCGTTGTCCCGTGCACGCTCTTCCCTCTGATCGTCATGACCAGCAACGGCGAACGGGACTTTCCGCCGCCCTTCCGTCGCCGGTGCATCCGATACTCGATGCCCGTACTTACGGAGGAGAGTCTCACCGGGATCGTCGCCGCTCATCTCAGCGCTCCCGGCGGAGAGGAAGCAGAGCTGACGACGGGCATTCAGGAGCTGATCACGGGATTCGCGGGACGGCTGGCCAACGGTGAGCATCTGGCCGTCGACCAGCTCCTTAACGCTGTCCA
The DNA here is from genome assembly GCF_036227405.1 of Streptomyces sp. NBC_01460. Classification (NCBI taxonomy): domain Bacteria; kingdom Bacillati; phylum Actinomycetota; class Actinomycetes; order Kitasatosporales; family Streptomycetaceae; genus Streptomyces; species Streptomyces sp. NBC_01460. Next base: position 35,893 of record NZ_CP109474.1, on the reverse strand, counting down.
CCTCATCAAGCAGCCCATCCATGAACAGCAGAAGAAGGAGCTGACCGAGCTTCTGCTCCAGGGCCTGGGCCGTGACTGAACTGCCAGGGGCACTCAACCGGCTCGGCGCACTTGCCGCCCAGCTCGGAATGACGGCCGAGGAGCTGGCAGACGCCGTACTGCTTGCATCGGCCGGTTACGAGGGGGATGCCGCAGCATCCGATCCACCGGTGGACGACATCGGCACCGAAAGCACGCTTCGGGGGCCCTCTCAGCAGGGTGTTTCGCAGACAGGGGCCCCCTCACGCGAACAGCCGGCAACAGGCGCGCACAAGGTTTCCGCCTATGGCTCGGCCGGCGGAGGCACCACACAGCCAGGTGTGCGACTGACCCTGGGGCAAGCTGCGGCACTCCCTCAAGCCCTTGCCATCGGGCGGGCGCTGCGTCCGCTACGGCGGCGCTGGCAGCACGGGCACCGGACTGAACTGAACATCGACGCAACCGTCGAGGATTACGCGCGTACGGGTCTGCTCGTGCCCCACCTCGTGCCGATGCCGGAACGATGGCTGGACGTCACAGTCGTTCTGGACCGCAGCAGCAGCATGAGCGTCTGGGACCCGGCGGTAGACGGACTGAACAAGATCCTGCGCTCCCTCGGCGCGCTCCGTACGCTGAACATCTGGCATCTCACCTGGAGCGGCACCGACCCGGTGCTGCACGACCAGCGCGGCGCGCTGGTCCCCGTCGGCCAAGCCGGCCGCCGCGAAGGCCAGCCGGGACGACGGCTCATGCTCGTCCTCAGCGACTGCGCCGCACCGGGGTGGCGCAGCGAAGCTCTGTGGCAACACCTTCACGTCTGGAGCCGGACGACAAGTCTCGCCCTCTTCAACCCTCTCCCGCCCCGGCTCTGGCACCGGACAGCCCTGGACCTGCCGCTCACCGTCACGACAGCGCCGGAGCCAGTGGCCCCCAGCGGAACCTGGGACTACGAACCGAAGCCACCACGTCGCTGGCTCCGGGAAAGCAGCATCCGCTCGTGGAATGCCGTGCCTGTTCTCGGTACCGACCCGGAAGACCTCCGGCGGTGGGCTCAGACGCTGATGCGGAGCGATCCCGAAGGATGCACGGCCGTCCTGATCCCCGACACCGGCCGTCCGCCCCGACGAGCACCGCGTCGGACCTCTCCCGCACGCACGGTCGCCCCTGCTCCCAGGCCGGGTGCAAGGGCCGAGGCTTTTCTTCAGACCGCCCGGACGCCGGCCACCCAGCTCGCCATCCATGCCGCAGCACTCGACACGTTCACGCTCCCGATCCTCCATGCGCTGCGGGAACAGGCGGTCCCCGAGGCCCGTCTGGACGACTTTGCTGAGCTCCTCACCGCTGACCTCTGCACCGTTCGTCGTAACCCGGAAGCAGACGATCTGTACACCTTCCGCCCTGAAGCCCTGGCTCACCTCCGCCAGAAGCTGACGCGACAGACCGCGTGGCGTACCCACCAGGCTCTCACCCGGCACATCGCGAGCCGCCCTTGGACTCCGGACGGCCTCACTGCCGTCCTGCATACCGCCGCGGGTGTCCCTCTGCCGACTGCCCTCGTCCCCTTTGCGGAAGCTGCCGACTCGGTGCTTCGGCAGCTGGGTGTCATCATCCCGACAGAAGCCGCTCCTGTTCCGTCCTCGGGTCAAGAGCCGTCCGAGCCAATCTCCGGTCTCGCCGGCAGCTTGGAGGAACGTCTCGAGCGCGCGCTGAATCTTCCTCCGCAGAACTGGTTGGAAAGGATCCAACTTCTGGAGTCACTCACTGCTGACTGTGTTCGGCTCCTGGGGGAGCGTGACCCCGGCACCCTCGTCGCGCGTGCCAACCTTGCGGCGTCCTACCACCAGACGGGTCGGGTGGAGGAGGCCATGACCATGCGGGAGCGTGTGCTGTCCGACAGCGAGGAGGTTCTCGGAGAGCGTGACCCTGACACTCTTAACGCGCGTGCCAATCTCGCGGCGTCCTACAACCGGGCGGGTCGGGTGGAAGAGGCCACAGCCATGCGAGAGCGTGTGCTGGCCGACAGTGAGGAGTTGTTCGGGGAGCGTCACCCGGACACTCTTTATGCGCGTGCCAGCCTCGCTGCCTCCTACTACGCGGCGGGCCGGGTCGAGGAGGCCATCGTCATCGAGACGCGTGTGCTGGCCGACCGTGAGGAGCTGTTCGGGGAGCGTCACCCGGACACCCTTTCCGCGCGTGCCAGCCTCGCTGCCTCCTACTACGCGGCGGGCCGGGTCGAGGAGGCCATCGTCATCGAGACGCGTGTGCTGGCCGACCGTGAGGAGATTCTCGGGGAGCGTCACCCGGACACCCTCTCTGCGCGTGCCAACCTCGCTTCGTCATTCAACCGGGCGGGCCGGGTCGAGGAGGCCATCGTCATCGAGACGCGTGTGCTGGCCGACAGTGAGGAGTTGTTCGGGGAGCGTCACCCGGACACCCTTTCCGCGCGTGCCAGCCTCGCTGCCTCCTACTACGCGGCGGGCCGGGTGGAAGAGGCCAGAGCCATGCGAGAACGTGTGCTGTCCGACAGCGAGGGGATGTTCGGGGAGCGCCATCCCGATACCCTTTATGCGCGTGCCAACCTCGCTGCCTCCTACTACGCGGCGGGCCGGGTCGAGGAGGCCATCGTCATCGAGACGCGTGTGCTGGCCGACCGCGAGGAGATGTTCGGGGAGCGCCATCCCGATACCTTCTCCGCGCGTGCCAACCTCGCCTTCTCTTACCACCAGGCGGGTCGGGTGGAAGAGGCCATGGCCATGCGGGAGCGTGTGCTGGCGGACAGCGAGGAGGTTCTCGGAGAGCGCCATCCCGACACACTCTCTGCGCGTGCCAATCTTGCGACGTCCTACAACCGGGCGGGTCGGGTAGAAGAGGCCACGGCCATGCGAGAGCGTGTGTTGGCTGACCGTGAGGAGCTGTTCGGGGAGCGTCACCCGGACACCCTTTCCGCGCGTGCCAGCCTCGCTGCCTCCTACTACGCGGCGGGCCGGGTCGAGGAGGCCATCGTCATCGAGACGCGTGTGCTGGCCGACAGTGAGGAGTTGTTCGGGGAGCGTCACCCGGACACCCTTTCCGCGCGTGCCAGCCTCGCCTTCTCGTTCCACGCGGTGGGCCGGGTCGAGGAGGCCATGGCCATGCGGGAGCGTGTGCTGGTTGACAGCGAGGAGGTTCTCGGGGAGCGCCACCCCGACACCCTCTCTGCCCGCGCCAACCTCGCCTTCTCCTACGACCAGGCGGGGCGTGTGGAAGAGGCCACGGCGATGCGGGAGCGTGTGCTGGTTGACAGCGAGGAGGTTCTCGGGGGAAGCCATCCCGACACCCTCTCTGCCCGCGCCAACCTCGCTGACTCCTACCAACAAGCAGGTCGCGTCGAAGAGGCCACAGCCATTCGCGGAGCGGTAAAGACCGACAGCGAAGCTGTTGACGAAGCGTCGGCCGATGTCCGGCTAGCGTTGAACGCCGGCGATAGTCCTGTGGCACCGATACATGGTCCTGGAGCGCAGGCGGTCGAGGATTCAGAGAGTCCCACCTCCGCTGTCCCAGTCAGGCAAGGAAGCAGGGCCCGCCACGGTGTGTCCCCCTACTTCTTCCTGAGCTATGCGCACACACCGCGGCATGGCGGCGCACAGGCCCCGGACATGTGGGTTGAGCGGTTCTTCCGCGACTTGTGCGGCCATGTGATGGCCATGACGGACCTGCCCGACGGCGCCGCCGCAGGATTCATGGACTGGCAGATGCAGCCCGGCGAGAACTGGTCGGAGCGGTTGAGCGAGATGCTGGCTGAATGCCGGGTCTTCGTTCCACTGTTCTCACCGCGCTACTTTGCCAGCGAGATGTGCGGTAAGGAATGGCACGCCTTCGAACAGCGAGCCATCCGTCACCGTGCACGGTCGAATCAGCCTGCGCAGGCAATCGTTCCCGCGCTCTGGGTACCAGTTCCTTCCAGCCAGCTGCCAGCCGCGGCAATGCGTTTGCAGTTCAATCATCGATACTTCGGAGAACGCTACGTCAGCGACGGGCTTTACGGTTTGATGAAGCTTGAGGCCTATGCCCCGGAGTACGAACGTGCGGTGTACGAATTAGCCAAACGCATTGTCAGCGTCGCCGACACCACGCGGCTGGACCCTGGCAGATTGCTCGACTTCCGCCATGCGCCCAATGCCTTCGATCCGCCGAACGGTGAGTCGGAGGACCGCAAGCCCATCCAGATCACCGTAGTCGCACCCACGCGTCGCAATCTGCCCGAGGGACGTACTCCGGAGTACTACGGCGGCACTGCGCAGGACTGGAACCCCTTCCACCCGGCGTCTACTCGTTCGCTGGCCCATGTCACCGAAGATCTGGTGCATTCACTCAACTATCAGGCCGTCATCACCTCATTCGACGTGGAATCGGGACGTTCAGGAGGAAGGAAGCCACCTGACACCCCGGAGATCCTGCTGATCGACCCATGGGCCCTTCAGGATGAGGAGCGTCGGCGCAGTCTCGCCGCCTTCGACGCGGACAACCTGCCCTGGACGACGGTGGTTCTGCCCTGGAACCGGGACGACCGTCAGAGCCGGGCTGCTGAGGAGGAACTAACCGAGAAGCTCGAACGGACCATGCCCCTGACGATGCGCCAGGGGCGGTCATTGGCACGCTCCGCAGCCAAGGGCGTACCTAGCCTGGAGGCGTTCGCTCAGATCCTTCCTCAAGCGGCCGAGGCGGCTGTCCAGGAATATCGGCGACACGCGACGACGCGACCGCCGGTGGATTGACGGGGCGCTTCTCCGGTGGCGGATCAGGACAGGGCATCATGGCTTTATTACACGATCACGCCCATGCGCTCCACTACTCGACCCGGACGGTGTGTTGCGTGGGCGAACGCGACGACACAAGATCACACGCCCGGGATCGAGTACGAGCTGCGTGGCGCTGATCAGGCAGGTGGGCACCAGCGACGGGCTCGGGCGCTCTCCGGCATGAATTCGACCGTCGCGGTTGGGCTTTCATATCACGCCGGCTTCTCGCGCCGCTTCGCCTGCACCTTGAGCCACGGATTCTCCGCCCGTGACTGCGCGCGGTCCAGGTACTCCCGCTTCACGACCGCCGAGCCCGGTTTCCACCGGCCCTGTTTCGTCGGGTCCCCGCCGGCCTCCGCGATGACCTGCGCCCCGCCGCGGCGTAGACCATGGGCGGTGATCTGCTGCCAGTTCTTCGCGCCGGCCTTGTGCGCGCGGCTGCGGACCCAGTCGTTGATGGCGTCCCCGGTGACGTAGTCCCCGCGTTCTTTCGCGACGGCCCGGTTCTGGAGGGTGCCGCGGGAGGTGAGGGCCCGGAAGAGGGCGCCTTCGCGGATGCCGAGGTGGTGGAGGGCGGTGAGCCAGTCCCGTACGGCCGCGACCGGGTCGAGGAGCGCGTCGTCGTCGGCGGGGATGTCGGTGTGCTCGCCCTTGGCCTCCTGGTCGGTCTTGGAGGACCGGATGTGCAGGGTGACGAAGGCGTCGTCGACGGCGACGTCCGCGATGGACAGATCGGCGAGCTCGATCCTGCGGTTGAGGGCGCCCCGGCCGAGGAGGAGCATGCACCGGTCCCGGCGCCCGGCGGTGGTCCGCAGGTCGCACGTGGCGACCATGGCCCGCAGCAGTTCGTCCGTGATCGGGGGTGCCTTACGGACCGCGGTGCGCTTCGCCCACGTCTTCCTGTACTCGTTGAGCATGCCCCGGGCCTGCTTCGTGCCGGGCTTCACGTCCTCGGGCATCCAGGTGCGGATGGCGGACATGGCGGCGTTGATGGCGTTCGGGGAGCGCCCCAGCTCGATGAGATGGGCGACGTACTCGACGTAGGTCGCGGTGGTGCACGGCCGGGCGACACGGCCCTTGTCGGCGCACCAGGAAGCGAACTTGGTGCGCTGGGATAGGTAGTTGGCGCTGGTGTTCTTCGGGGCGGACTGGTTCTCCAACCGCTCGGCGGTCCGCTCGGAGACGTACAGATCCCGCTCGGTGTACGTCGGCTGGTCGTCCTCGGTGGGGAGCCCCTGGCCGGGGTAGAGAAGGGTGTGCCGGTCGACCACCGGGCGGGTCACCGGACGTGGCCGGCTGGCGACGGGGAGATGATCGTCGTCCACCAGTTCCGCGTCCACCACCCCCACGTCGCTCTCGTGCTCCGTCACGCCGCCACCTGCCCGGGCCCTGCTGCCCACTGCGTCAGCGCTCCGAAGTCCTCGGGCATAAGGCCCAGACGCGGGTCCACCCAGTGCAGGAGTGCCGGAGCGTCGTGGTTCTCCTGGACCCATTCGCGGTCTTCGGGGCCCAGTTCATCGTCCACCCAGGCGAAGGGACGTCCGTCGGCGTATGCGACCAACGCCCTTGTCTTCCAGTGCAGTCGGGCATCACTCTGCGGCGTCATGGTAGGCCAGTCGACGAAGGGGATAGTGGGCAGGCCGAGGTGTGGGCCGATCCATTCGTTCGCCTCGCTCTTCCATGTCGTCGCCCACACCAGCTCGTAGGGCAACGCCAGCAGGCTCGCTCCGTGGTCGTGGTTGAGCCAGACCCGCAGGGGTTTGTCCCACGGGTTCTCCCACCCGGTCGGGCGCATGCGGTGCGTGCTGTAGCCCGCAGGCCGCCTGTGCGGCGGGGCGTCGTACGGATTCAGAGGACCGTCCACATCGAGCAGGAGCAGCGGACGCCCATCCCCCTCGTTCCTCATGATCCCTCCCAGCGAAGCAGCCTCGTACAAGGGAAATTATAGGTGGGTGTCCGCAGGACGGCCCCGCCTGATGCTGCGTTAGCGGTGGCCTTCGTGAGAGGAGTTATGTAACGCGGGCCATCTGTTCGATGCGGCTCCGTTACTTGGGGTGGGCGAAGAAGGGGTAGCCGTCCGAGGCCGAGTGCACTTGTCTGTCAGCATCTCCGGTCGCCTGCGATGCTGTTGCCGCACCCTCCCCCTCCTGCCAAGCCGGCCGACCAGCTTGACGGCAGCGACGATCCGCCCGCTTGTGCTCCGACGGTTCTTGTCGGACACCCCGCGGTCCCTCCAGGAATGAATCTGAAGGGACCGCGGATCTTACACGCTGAGGGCTGTCCCGTGGGCTAAAGTTTGCTACTGGTCACGATCCCTAGCAGCGCAACATCTACTAGCGGTCACCGGACAGCTGGGCAAGTACATCCGCAGCGAGCTCTGCTGAAGCGTGGTCGAGACCTACCATCGCCGTTCCATCCAGACGTTCGGACATGTAACGGGCCATCGCAGACACTGCATCCGCAGAGGCCACGGGGGCGAGCCACCTAAGCCACTCGCAGACCATGCGCATTCGAAATTTCCTGAGAATTTCTACGCGGTCCAAAGGATCTGACTCCGAGGCCAGCTTGATCACCTTAAACGAGGCGGCAAGGCGGTTGTGCGGCATATCGTGAGCCGAAAGAATCAGTCCGACTTCATCAGACTTACCGAGATTGAAATTATCGGCTACTACAAACTGGGGCAGCGGGTAACCGTCCACGCTTGTCAGTGCTTGCCCGTCTCGTCCGGAATCGATAACTACGTCGACACGGGAAGCAATCCCGGGGTCATCGACAGCGACTCGGATGCGATGCACGCCAGCATCCCCGACGTTCTGCACGAAACGTGACACGCCGAGGATGTCGCCGACTCCGATGGCCCCGTCGTCGAGCACCAGGTCTCCGTCGAACAGGACGCTGCCCTCGGCCGGGCCAGCCCTGTTCCACAGCCTGACCCGGACCAGTCCCACCTGCGCACGTGCGGCGATCTGGACGTGACTCCGAGACGCCACCAATGGCGCACCGGCCAGCGCCAGAACCTCCTCCGGCGGGGCTGTCGATCCAATTCGGATCACGCGATGGTTCAAGTAAAGCTCGGCACTACCAATGAGCATTTCTCCGCCAACTACCCAATCTGAGTTTGATGGTGTGCCCGGTCAGCGCCATCGCCAACCGGGCGCACTCTGACCCTACTACCGCGTATGGCCTGGCAGTAGCTCCGCTAGCTTCTCAGCTGAACTCGGAATCCCTGGCAGCCCCGCAAACGTGGGATCGTGATAGCCGTGATTGCGCAGCATCTGCTGGGCTTTCGATACAGCAACCGCCTGAGTATCACTGCACGTTTCACAGTGAGGAAACAGGCTGCGCGGAAGACTCGTCGGTCCAATTCCAGTAGACGGCTGGTGGTCACCAGTCATAGTCGGACTGTTCCCACCGCAGGAGTGGCATGGCCTTCCCTGCATGGCCCCACTCTGCTCCGAGGTAACGACCGGCCCGGTTGCAGGCACCGACTCATCGGCATGAGGACCGACGCGCAGCGTATTCGCCTCCCTCTGACTCAGCAATACGTTGCAGTTGTGAACCAGTATTGGCGTGGCACCAGCTAGCACATAGTACGCGTGGATGTCTGCGATCGTGAGGTCGTACGTGCGCTGAGGCTGGGTGTAGCTGCGTATAGCTGTGACCTGGACGCGCTGACCCTCGCTCGTGTGCAGCCATTCACCGACCTGGATATCTCCCGCAGGTACCCATTTCTTGAGCTCTGGTATCCAAAACGGGTGAGTGTCTGTGGCGGTGATGGAGGAGAGTAGTCATCGCCGACGCGAATGGTTATGTCAGTGAAGTCCTTGTCCCCGATCGTGGTGATCGTGGACGCGACGTCCTTGGTGGTGGTCTTTCCGGTTTCTACGTCTGTTGTGACAACATCGTCACCTTCCTGCACATCTTCAATGGCCCTGTGGGTTCCATCGGCGAGCAGGACCCCCGTTCCAGGGAGGAAACTGTGGCACCCGATCAGCTTCTTGGCGGCGCCTGCCATGGTGACGCTTCCGGCCGCTCCCCAAATGGCGCCTTCGGCCATATCGGTGAGCTGCCCCGTGGCACTGTGGTCCGCTTCGGGAGTCATGGCGTTGCCGATGGCTGATGCGGCCGCACCTCCTAGGGCTCCGCATCCCGCGGCCAGCGCGAGGCTGGCGCCTCCTGTCGCCGCCGCCCCACCTCCCGCAGCGGCGTAGCAGGCTCCAGTGACCACGACCTCTGTGACGACTGTCGCGATGAAGACTTTGTTGTCGGCTACAAAGTCGGTTGTGTTATTCCACGCTGTGGCTAGACCGCATACGGAGAGCCAGCTGTTGCAGCTGCTCTTGCCACCGCCACCGCCACCGCCGCCCCCGCTGCTGCCAGTGTTGTTGCTTCCGGTGTTGTTGCTGCCGGCTGTGCCGCTCTTGTCACCGGACTTCTTTGGCTCCTCTTCCTCTTCGAACCAGCCGTCGAAGTAAGTGGGTCCTCTTCCACCTGATCCATCGTCGACTCGCAGACCTGTCGGGTCGGAGGTGGTGACGGGATTGTTGTTGGCATAGGCGTAGCCGTTGAGAGATTGGTGTTGTTCGAGACTCAGTACGGGGTCGACGCTGATGAACTGACCCAACTTCGGGTCGTATTCGCGGGCGCCGATGTGGGTGAGGCCGGTTGTGGCGTCTGCAGGTTTGCCGAGGAATGCCTTGTCGTCGGGCCAGGCAGCCGCGCTGTCTCCACGCATGTCCCCGAAGGGGGTGCTGTATCGCTTGGTGACGGCCTGAGTGGTGGCGTCGGTGGCGATGCTGCTGGTGCCGTGGTGGTCGGCGGCGAGGAAGTTGAGCTTGCTGCCGGCGGTGCCGGACGTCGCCGTGCGGACTGCGATGGTCTGGCCGACAGCGCTGTAGTAGCGGGTCCCGGTGACTGTCTTTGCCGTGCCCTTGGCGGCGAGACGTACCTCGGTGGTGCCGAGGTAGAGGACGGTGTCACCGTCTCCGGTGGCGCGGCGGATGAGGAGTTCGCCGTCGGCGTCGTAGAGGTAGTTGGTGCCGAGAGCGGGCTTGGCGCCCGCGGCCGGCTCCGTGGTGGTGGCCAGTTCGCCCTCGGCGTTCCAGGCCAGGGTCTGAGTGGCCTGGGTGCCTGGGCGGGTGAGTGTGTTACCGGTCAGGTCGTAGGTGTAGGCGGCGGTGGTTGCTCCCGTGGTCTTGACCAGCGGGTGCGGCTGCCCTGTGCTCGTGCCGTAGGTGTGGGTGGTGGTCTTGCTCCCGGCGGCGGTGTGGGTGGTTTCGGTGTCGCGCTGACCGGAGCTGTTGTAGGTGTAGCTCGTCCAGTACGGAGCTGCGCCGCCGATGTTGGACTGGGTGCGGCTGGCTGTCGCGCAGTCGTTGCTGGTCGGAGTCCAGGCTTCGGTCAGACGTCGCTGCGCGTCGTAGGCAAAGCACTGGTAGTCGGCGCTGCTGGTGTATGAGACCGCCGCCCGCACGGAGGAGGTCCTCGGCGTGAACATCGAGGACCTGGACCTCGGTGGCCGCCGCTGTTCGGTCAAGGCCAAGGGCGCCCGGAGCAAGGCCCGACGCCGGGGCCAGGCGCGTGAGGACTTCGTGCTGGAGACCGTTTACTGGGACGCTGGTACAGCCCGGCTTCTGCCCCGCCTGCTGCGCGGCCGGTCCCGGGGCCCGGTGTTCGTCACCCACCGCCGCCCCGGTCCGGGGAAGGTCGTCAACCCGCGTGACGTATGCCCGGACACCGGTCTGGCCCGCCTCTCCTACGGCCAGGCCCGTGCACTGCTGGATGAGCACACGGCTGTGCGGGGGCCCGGTACCGGCTGGGACTTGCACGAGTACCGCCATTCCGCTCTGACCCATCTGGGGGAGCAGGGGGCGTCGCTGCTGATGCTGATGGCGAAGTCGAGGCACAAGAAGCCGGAGAACGTGCGCCGATACTTCAAGCCCTCTGCAGAGGCAATCGCGGAACTGACCAGTCTGCTCGCTCCGGGAGGCAGCAGCGGATGAAGCTGCGCCACCGAACCGTCACGGCACGGTGTTCATGACCAGCACCTGCGGGGGCCGGAACGGGTTTCCCCGTTCCGGCCCCCGCAGGTGCTGGTGGCAGAGGCTGGAGGCCCGGCTGCTCAGACCTGCAAACTCTGCTTACTCGGCCAGGAGGTGGGGGCTCAGTTCAGGCCGGTCAGGAACTCGCCGAAGAGCCGGTTGGCGGTCTCGGAGTCGTAGAGGCGTTCGAACTCGGCGCGTGCGAGGCTGCGCCGGAACTCGCCGTGGTAGGAGACGTCTCCCGCGTCGTGCATGAGGTCGGTGAACCATGCGGCGTACGCCTGGTAGTTCCACACGTGCTTCAGGCAGGTGGCGGAGTACGCCTCCAGCGGGCCCGCGTCCTGCTCCTTGACCTGCTTCAGGACGGCCGTGGCGAACACGTCGGCGTCGTGCAGCGCCAGGTTCATGCCCTTGGCGCTCATGGGCGGCACGATGTGCGCGGCGTCACCGAGCAGGTACAGGCGGCCGTAGCTCATCGGGTCGTAGACCACGCTGCGCAGCGGCACCAGCGTCTTGCTGGTGATGGGTCCCTTCGCGGTGACCGGTTCGCCGAAGCGTGCCTCGATCTCTTCCCAGATTTGGTCGTCCGTCCACTCCTCGACGGCAGTGTCCAGCGGGCACTGGAGGTAGAAGCGGCTGGCCTGGGGGCCGCGGGCGAACTGGCCGGCGAATCCCCGGTCGTGGATCGCCATCATGGACTGGTGGTTGGCGGGGGCGTCGGCCAGTACGGTCAGCCAGGCGTACCCGTACTCGTGGGACTGGCGGGTGAGTACGTTGTCGGGGATGCTCGCCCGGCTGACACCGTGGTCTCCGTCGCAGCCGGCGACGAAGTCGCAGGTGATGGTCCGCGTCACGCCCGTGCTGTCGCGGTAGCGCACCTGGGGCCGGGGGCCGGTGAGGTCCTCCAGTTCGACGTCCTCGGCTTCGAAACGGAGGTCGCCGCCGTCGCTGACGAAGACGTCGATGAGGTTGCGCACGAGGACCTGCTGGGGGCAGAAGCGTCCGTCGACGTGGTCGTCGGTCACGTACTGGAAGGGCCGCGTCTCGCCGTCGACGCGGAAGTTCAGCACCGGCGCGAAGGGGGCGCCGTCGAGGACCCGGTCCTCCAGGCCCCACGCACGGAACATGCGCGCGGCCCTGGGGTCGATGACCCCCGCCCGCTGGCGCTGCTCGACGTACTCGCGGCTGTGCCGCTCCAGTACCACGCAGTCGATCCCGCTGCGCAGGAGGAAGTTGCCGAGGGCGAGCCCGGCGACACCCGAGCCCACGATCACGACAGTGGTGTTCTCGTCCGTTACGGCCATGGTTGATTCTCCTTGTGTTTTCTGCTGGCCCGTGGGGAGGGCCGTTACCACGCCGGCGCCCTGAGGGCCTGCGGTTGGGAGGGCTGTGCGCTCATCGGCCCGTTCTGTTCAGGGCGATCGCCGGACATGGGGCGTCCCGCGCGTTTGGCGCAGCGGGGCGAGACCCCCTACCCTCAAGCGAAGTATCCACTACGCATCATACGTAGTGTCCACTACGTTTGCAAAAGGGGTCGGGTATGCGCCGCGACGGAGCCGCCAACAGGGAGAAGGTCCTGCTGGCCGCCGAGCATGTGTTCGCCGAGAAGGGGGCCGCCGCCTCCACCGATGAGGTCGCGCAGCGGGCCGGGGTCAGCATCGCCACCGTCTTCCGGAATTTCGCCACCAAGCAGGACCTCATCGAGGCCACCGCGTGCCGCTACCTGGAGAAGCTGACCACCCAGGTGCTGGCGCTCGCCGAAAGCCAGGACCCCGGAAAAGCCTTCGCCTCCCTGATGAGGTCCCTCGCGGCGGCCGGGCCGGTGAAGATGACCCTGCTGGATCTGTTGCCCCCGCACGACGACGACGGCCAGGGCCTGTCCCGGCCGGTCAACGAGGCGGCCGACGCCTTCCGCGCGGCCCTCGAAGGCGCACTCCACCGCGCCCAGGCCGCCGGCGCCGCGCGCCCCGACGTCACCGGCGACGACGTCTCCCTCCTCCTGCGCGCCCTCGCATACGCCACGGACCTCAGCGAAGGCGAGGCACTCGACCGGGCCGTGGGCATCGTCCTCGACGGCCTCGGCGTACCGCGCTGACACCTGATCCCTTCCGTCCAGCCCGGCCCGCGCGCCCGGTCCGATAGGGATGCACCGTCCGGCGCCGACCCCACCGCTGCCCCGTCACAGCTCGTCCACGGCCGTCTTGTCGCGCAGGGGCCGCAGGCCACCGGGCAGGTCGGGGAGCTGGAAGGAGTACCGGCCGAGCACGTTGATGTGATGTCGCACGAACGGGGAGAGCCGGGCGAGATCCTCGTCCCGGACCTCGAAACCGTCACTCCGGAGCTGGGCTACGGCGGCGTCCATATAGCGGGTGTTGAACAGTACGAGTGCGTTGAGGACGAGGCCCAGCGCGCCGATCTGGTCCTCCATGCCGTCCTGGTAGCGCTGGTAGAGCTGACCTGCCCGGCCGTGGAAGATCTTCCGGGCGAGCGCGTGGCGGCCTTCCTGGAGGTTGGCCTGCACCTTGATCTGGCGGCGGTATCCGGGCTCGTCGGCCAGGCGCAGGATGTGCAGGGTTTTCGCGATCCGCCCGTAGTGCGCGATCGCGTCGCCGAGCGGGGTGGGGCGTCCGTCGCGGGACAGCATGCGGATGACGTCGTAGGCGCGGACGGCTCCGGTGTGGATGGAGCCGATGATCCGCAGGATGTCCTCCCAGTGCCGCTCGATGCGGGCGAGGTCGACCCGGCCGCGGGCGGCGTCCTGGAAGGCGCCGTAGTCGGCCGTGCGGTCGATGCGCCACATCTTCTGGTCCGGCAGGTCCGCGAGCTGCGGAGCGTAGGCGAACCCGGCCAGGGTGAGAAGGCCGAACACGATGTCGCTGTAGCTCGCGGTGTCGGTGACGATCATCTCCGGGCGCTTGCCGCCGTCGCGGTCGTAGAGAACGTCCAGCACGTACAGGGAGTCGCGCGGGGTGCCAGCCACCACCTTCCCGCCCAGTCCTGCGGCCTGGTCGTTGATCATGTTGAGCCAGGTCGCGCCGCCCCGGCGCCCGAAGTACTTGGGGTTCGGCCGCGCGTACACGCTGGGGACGGGAACGACGAACCGCATCCCGTCAACCGAAGCGACCAGGCCCCCGCCCCACGCCTGCGCGAGATCGATGGACGCCTGGTGCTCGATGAGGGTCGCGTTCGCGGCCCGGTAGGTCGCCAGCCGCAGGTACGTCTGGTCGACGTGGGACAACCTGCCGTACTTCAGCGCGTCCGCGCCGCCCATCACCGGGGTGTAGCCGACGTTGCAGCCGTGGGCGACCAGCAGCGCGGCGATCGTGACGCTCAGGTCCTTCAACCGGGCCTCGCCGCCGGTGACCGAGGTGAACGCCTGGTCGGCGCCGGTCCAGGAGAACACCTCCAGCAGCACCTCGGGCAGGTCTACTCTCGGCAGCATCGCGTTTACCGCGGCCCGCAGCTCCAGCAGGGAGACCGGTTCGGGCTCCGGCTCCAGGGCGGCGAAGTGCAGGCGGCCATCGTCGTCGAACACGATCTGCGCGTTGTCCGGGACCCGGGCGGGGACCTCCCGGTAGGTGCCCTCCAGCAGCGCGGCCCGCGCCGCTAGGTGCTTCCCTGCCTCACCGGGCAGGTTAAGCGAGGCCAGCACGGTCGGCCTCGCCTGCTTCCATGCCTCACCGGCCAGCAGCTTCGCCCGCGGGTCGCCCCACTTCGAGGAGTTTTTCGCGAAGACCTGCTTGCTGCGCAGCATCCGGTGCAAGTGCTCCAGCACGCAGAACGTGTACGCCTTCCAGTTCACCGAGCCCGGCTCCAGATGTGGTGCCGACAGCACGAGACGCCGCCACGACCCGGTGAGCAAGCCGGCGTCGATCTCGGCCGGCCCGACCTTCTTGCGGCCCATCAGCTCCGGCAACGACAACAGCGCGCCCAGCACGGCCTCGCCCTCCGGAGTGGCGTCGAAGTCCACCACACTGACCAGCAACTTCAAGAACGGGCGGACGGTGCCGAACCGGTTCACGAGCATCGCCCGCCATGCCTCGTCGGCGTCGGAGTCGGCCCTGTCCTCCCGAAGCTGCCACGAAGTGACAAGTAGCTCTCTGTAGCGGATCTGGGGTCTGTTTGTCAGAGTTTTGGATCTTCTGGGCTCATCGAGTGCCGTGCTGAGCGAGGTTGGTCCGGTCATGACGACCGGAAGGAGCCGGGGTGCGACAGGAGTGGGAGCCGGAGGACCTGATCGAGGTCTGGACGCTGCTGGAGGAGGACCAGGAACGGCTGCGGAACAAGTCGGGGGCGAACCGGTTGGGGTTCGCGCTGTTGCTGAAGTTCTTCGAGGTGGAGGCCCGGTTCCCGGAGGACGCCGGGGAGATCCCGGTGCCGGCGGTGTCGTACGTTGCTCAGCAGGTGAAGGTGCCTGCGGAGGAGTGGGCCGCGTATGACTGGTCGGGGCGGGCGATCAAGCGGCACCGGACGGAGATCCGGGGCGCGTTCGGCTTCCGTGAGTGCACCAAGGAGGACCAGGCCCAGCTCGCGGAGTGGCTGGCGGTCGAGCTGTGCGGGGTGGAATTGAACCGGGATCGGCTCGCGGAGGCGGTGGTGGCCCGCTGCCGCAACGACCGGCTGGAGCCGCCGACGCCTGGGCGTATCGCCCGGCTGGTGGGCTCGGCAGTCAGCACCTTCGAGGAGCGGTTCTGCGCGGCCACGGTGGGGCGGCTGTCGGCGGCGACCCGCTCGCGGCTGGACGACCTGATCGCCGAGGACACCGGCACGGACGCGGAAAGCGCGGGCGGCGGGGGCACGTTCTTCACCGAGCTGAAGGCGGACCCGGGGGCGCTGGGGCTGGACAGCCTGCTGGCGGAGGTGAACAAGCTCCAGCGGGTGCGGGCGCTGGAGTTGCCGCCGGAGCTGTTCGGGGACCTGTCGGAGAAGCTGGTGGCGGCCTGGCGGGCGCGGGCGGCGAAGGAGTACCCCTCGGACCTGCGGGCGGCGGCGGGGCCGGTGCGGTACACGCTGCTGTCGACACTGTGCCATGTGCGGGAGACGGAGATCACCGACTCGCTGGTGGAGCTGTTCATCCAGCTCGTGCAGAAAATCAACACGCGGGCGGAGAAGAAGGTCGAGGGCGAGTTCAACAAGGAGCTGAAGCGGGTCCGCGGCAAGGAGGGCATCCTGCTGCGGCTGGCGGAGGCGGCCATCACGGAGCCGGGCGGCACGGTCCGCAAGGTGATCTATCCGGTGGCCGGGGAGTCCACGCTGAAGGCGCTGGCGGCGGAGGCCGCAGCCAACGAGGCGCGATACCGGGCCCGGGTGCGCACGGTGCTGCGCTCGTCATACTCCAACCACTGGCGTCGGATGCTCTCGCCGCTGCTGAACGCGCTCGACCTGAAGTGCAACAACACCGCCTACCGGCCGGTGATGGACGCGATCGACCTGCTCAAGCGGTATCTGGATCAGCCCATCGCCAAGGAGGGCGCGTTCTTCGACGAGGCGGAGAAGATTCCGCTGGCCGGGGTGGTGCGCGAGGAATGGCGCAAGGCGGTAGTGGACGAGCGCGGCCGGGTCGAGCGCATCCCGTACGAGCTGTGCGTGCTCGTGGCGCTGCGGGACGCGCTGCGGCGGCGGGAGATCTGGGTGCCGGTGGCGGACCGGTGGCGGAACCCGGAGGACGATCTGCCGCCGGACTTCGAGGACAACCGCGATGTGCACTACGACGCGATCCGCCAGCCGCAGGACCCGGAGAAGTTCATCGGGGCCCTTCAGAAGCGGCTGCGGGAGGCCCTGACCCGCTTCGACACCGCGCTGGAGCTGGGGACCACGGGCGGGGTGGACATCGTCAAGCGGCACGGTGAGCCGTGGATCAAGGTCTCGCCGCTGGGCAAGCAGGAGGAGCCGGAGAACCTGGTCGCGTTGAAGGCGGAGATCGAGCGCCGCTGGGGCACGATCGACCTGATCGACATCCTCAAGGAGGCCGAGTTCGCCACCGGCTTCACCAGCGAGTTCACCTCGGTCGCCACCAGGGAGGCGGTCCCGAAGGCGGTGCTGCGGCGCCGGCTGCTGCTGGTGCTGTTCGCGCTGGGCACGAACATGGGCATCAAGCGGGTCGCGGTCACCGGCAAGCACGGCGAGAGCGAGGCGGTCCTGCGCCGCGTACGGCACCTGTTCGTCAACCGGACCAACCTGCGCGCGGCGCTGGTGCGGCTGGTCAACGCCACCTTCGCCGCCCGAGATGAGGCGTGGTGGGGCGAGGGCACCGCCTGTGCGAGCGACTCCAAGAAGTTCGGCTCCTGGTCCTCGAACTTCATGACCGAGTGGCACCAGCGGTACCGCGGCCCCGGCGTGATGATCTACTGGCACGTGGAGAAGAAGTCGCTGTGCGTCTACAGCCAGCTCAAGTCCTGCTCGGCCTCCGAGGTCGCCGCGATGATCGAGGGCGTCCTGCGGCACTGCACGGACGTGGAGATCGACCGGCAATACACCGACACGCACGGCGCCTCCATCGTCGGGTTCGCCTTCGCCCACATGCTCGGCTTCAACCTGCTGCCCAGGCTGAAGAACGTCGGCTCCGCGAGGCTGTACCGGCCGGCGGCCGGGGAGGACGAGCAGTGGCCGCACCTGGCGCCGGTGCTGTCGACCAAGACGATCGACTGGGACCTGATCCGCCAGCAGTACGACCAGATCGTGAAGTACACCACCGCCCTGCGCCTGGGCACCGCCGAGGCTGAGCAGGTCCTGCGGCGCTTCACCCGCGGCGGGCCCAAGCACCCCACCTACCGGGCGATCGAGGAACTCGGTCGCGCGGTGCGGACGGCGTTCATCTGCGACTACCTCGCCGACGCCGAGCTGCGCCGCGAGATCAACGACGGCCTCCAGGTCGTGGAGAACTGGAACTCCGCCAACCACGACCTGTTCTACGGCAAGGACGGTGACCTGACCGGCTCCGACAAGGAGTCCCAGGAAGTCTCGATGCTCGCCCTGCACCTGCTCCAGTCCGCGCTCGTCCACGTCAACACTCTGCTCCTCCAGGACATCCTCGCCGACGAGAAATGGCAGAAGCGGCTCACCGACGCCGACCGGCGGGCCCTGTCCCCACTGTTCTGGACGCACGTGAACCCGTATGGCCGGTTCGAGCTGGACATGAGCTCCCACCTGGACCTCGTTGCCGCCGTGGTGGCTCCGGTGCCCGGCCCGCGCAGCGGCGAACCGGCCACAGCTCCGGCCTGACGAGCAGCCGGACGGCGCCGAAGCGGGTCCGTCGGTGGTCGGCTGTGACGCCCAGTGGGGCAGGGCACCGCGGTCGAGCACGTCGGCCTTGGCAACGCGGGCCGGGGCAGCGGCCCACTGGTCGGCGCCGCGCTCGACGTCGCTCAGGTGGGTCGCGCGGGCTCCAACGGCGGCGAGGCCGGGCTCGTTGAGGCTGAAGCCCCAGCAAATGACCCGGTCTGCGGGCGTGCAACCCGCAGGACACCACGGCCATGGCCATCCGTGACCACCTCAACGGTGTATGGAGCGACGAGGACTATGAGGAGGTGCCCGCAGGCCGGCAGGCCGGGTCTGTCACCTGCCCAGTTGGCGATCGTGTCGGTCTTGCAGTTCCTGCCGGAGCTGTGCCCGACAGACGGCTGAGTCCGTGCCCAACCGCATCGACTTCAAGTACGCCCTGGCCATGGAGCTGAAGGACCCCGGCTTTCACCACAGCGTGCTGGCCGACTTCCGCGAGTACCTGGCCGAGGAGGGGTGGACCGACAAGCTTCTGGATCTGGCGCCGGAGAAGATCGGCGCGTATCTCGCGTTCTTGGCGTAGCGCTGCGCCAGCGATATCAAGCGCCGCTTCGGTGCCCGCGTCGAGTCATCGATCGACGGGTTCGACCGGCTGCGGCACCGTGGGGATTTCGGTCCATGCCCCGTCGATGGTCGGCTGCGACAGGTTCGCGGTGATCTTGGCGAGGAGGGTGTGCAGGGAAGCCCGCTCGGCTTCGTCCAAGGGAGCAAGGATGCCTTCCTCGACGCCGGTCATGGCAGCGTCGATGCCGTCGATCAGTTCCCGGGCCGCCTCTGTCAGGTGAACACGCTTGCTGCGGTCGTCCCCCTCGCCGCCCGTACGGCGTTCGATGAGGCTGCGTCGTTCCATTCCCTTCAGCAGGGACGAGACGCTCGCGGCGCTGGTGCGGCTCACCTGCGCGATGTCGCGCTGGATCGCGCCGGGGTTCCGCAGCAGGTAGGCGAGGACGAACGCCTGCTCGGGGCTCAGCTCGCGCTTCCGGAACCATTCCTCGCCGCCCTTGCGCTGGGCCCAGACGATCCAGCGCATCAATTCAAAACTGTTGCGATCTATGGGATTCGAGGCAGTCACACCGATAACTTTAACAGTTAGGAGGCTAACTTTCGAGGAGTCGGGCTGGTGCTGGGCGCGCCAGCTCTCCGCCGATCCCAACAAGAGATCCGCCCAGCACAACCGGCGGCCCGTCGGCGAAGGGGCGCGTCAGGCCGTGGCGGTGAGGAACTGGGTCTGGACCTGGGTGCTCTGTCCGCCGAGAGGGACCTGGAAGTGGTCGACTGCGGTGACGTGCGTCGGGTCGCGGACTTCCCAGCCCGCGGTCTTCAGCACGTCCATCCAGGTGTCACGGCTCATGATGGTGTGCAGCGGACTGGTCCCGCCGAACAGGATTTCGTCCACGGTCGCCAGGAGCGCAGCGGAGTCGGTGCCCTGCGGGTGGACTTCCGCGGTCAGGGCGAGGGCGCTTCCGTTCGCCGCTTGGCCGGCCAGCGAGGCCAGGAGGCTGCGGACCGCGCTGCTTTCGAGGAACAGGGCCACGTGCTCCAGCAGGAAGAGCGAGGGCTTGCTGGAGTCGAAGCCTGCCGCGTGCAGGAGTTCGCCCACCGAGTCCGTCTGGAGGTTGGCTTCGATGAGGGTGATCGCGCTCGTGTCGAAGTCGGTCGCCGCCAGGCGCCGCGTCTTGTCGGCGATGACATGCGGGAGGTCGAGCTCGAAGAAGCGCACGCCCGGGGAGCGGAAGCGCAGCGACCTGTCGTCGTAGCCGGCGCCCAGGTTGACCACCTGGGTGACACCGGAGTCGAGGGCGTCCAGGGCGAGACGGTCGAAGTAGGGGGCGCGCGGCTCCAGGAGCCGCAGCAACAGATCGTTCATCTCGGTGGGCTTCCCGTCCGGGCCCGGTGCCGTCATGCCCTCGGTCAGCTTCCCTTGTCCGTGGTCGTAGCCCTCGCGCGTGTAGGGGCGGTCGAACTCGACCCGCCCGAGGGCGACGAACTCCCGGATCATGGTCAGAGTGGGGTTTTCCTGGTTCATTCCTCAGTCCTTACCGGTGATGTGTCGACATACGTGCCGAGGACGCTGCGGGCGGGGCCTTTCCGCTTCCCGCCGGGCGGCCTCCCGCGGTTCGCGCGGGAGGCCGGTGTCCTTCAGCTGGAGGTGACGATGTGGACGGATTCGCGCACGCCCCACTCCTCGACGTTGTCGGCGACCAGGTCGAACACCCGCTGGTGTCCCTCGTCCATCGCGGGGTTGGAGTAGTGGCGCTCGAAGGACTCGTCGTCCCGGTAGAACTCGAAGGCCCACATGATGTCCGGGTCTTCGTTCGAACGGCTCAGGACCCAGTCGACGGGGCCGTCCGGGTCGTCGTTGAAGTGCAGCTCGTGGCAGACCTTGAACAGCTCGTCGCCCATGCCGGGCTTCGCCTTCATCCGGAGCACCATTCCCGGCTGCTTTGCGTGCATAGTGACCTACCTTCTGTGGTGAAGTTCGGTGCTGTCGCGGGGCAGCCCGCGCCGCACCGGTGGACGTGTGCGGATTCAGTCGGCGGATACGCCGTGGCGCATCGCGAGGTGGGCGGCCATGACCTGCGCCAGGCGCTCGTCACCGTCGCTGTTGGGATGCAGGTGGTCGCCCGAGTCGTACTCCGGCGCCAGGCACCGGGGGTCCCGCGTCGACCGAAGAGCCTGGTCGAAGTCGACGAAGTGCGGCGCCGACGAGCGGATCCAGTCGTTCACGGTCTGCCGGATCGCCTCGCAGCTCTTGTCGTAGCCCTCCGCCTGCCAGAACGGTGTGATCGTGGCGATCGTGACGCGGAGTCCGGCTGCCGCGGCCCGGCCGGCCAGGCTCTGGTACGTCTCGATCATCTGCTCGGCGGACGGGAGGTCCGAAAGCGGGGCGGTGGCACCGGGAAGGCCCAGGTCGTTGGTTCCGAGCGCGATGACCACCTCACTCGCCCCCGCGGTGGCCAGGACGTCGTACTCGAAGCGCGTCAGACCCGAGGGCCCGTACGACGCGATCGACGCGTCAGGGTCGGAACGCAGCCGGTTCCCCGCGATCCCGCGGTTGAGCATGACAGCCTCCAGCCGGTCCGCGAGCAGCTCCTGGGCCTCCTCGGGCCAGCCGCCGGCGGTGATGGAGTCCCCCAGGCAGACGACCAGCGCCTGCGGTGCCGGCCCGAATACCTCCAGGCCGCTGATGAAGGGAAGGGGGAGGGGAAGGCGGCTGCCGTCGGGGGCCGGGACCGTCGGGGTCGCAACGGGGCGGAAGTCCGGCGACCCGGTGTGGTCCCCGAGCTGGGAGATCTCCACGGGCATCCGTGAGAAGTTGCCCGTCGTGTGCGCTGTGATCGCCGGAAGGTATAGGTCGACCGTCACCTCGCTGCCGCGAGAGAGCCGCAGCGCCACCGGATCGGTCCACCGGGTGTCGCCCGCCGGGATCGTCGTGCCGGTGTGCCCGTCGAATCGGGCCGACACGCTTCGACCGGCCACCGAGAGCGAGAGCGCCCCCACTTCGAGGGGGGCATTACTGAAACGGTTGCTCAGTTCGATGCGCGTGCGATCGCCGCCGACGGCAGATCGGACCCGCACACGCAGCGTCACGTCCGTCGTGGCACTGCCGTAAGCCCGAACGTCCACGACGGACTGCGCCCAGCCCGCATTCCATTGATCCACTATGTCCTCCTTCCGTGCTATTTCACCGCGCCCCCATCAGGGGCGGCATCCGGTGTACAAGGGTCCATGGGCCAGCCGATCCGACTGGCGGACTCCACCCACCGATCAACACTTAGAAGTCAAACATATAGAACCCTAATTATCAAGGAAGGGCTCCACTGCCTGGCAGACGGTCGGCGGCAGGGCCAACGGGCGAGCAGGTCCGTGAACCGGGACCATGTCCGCCCAGCTCACCTCCGAGGGCGAGGGCCGACGGGTCCGCGGGGGTGACCCGCGCCGCCTGCGGAGGAAGACCGAGACCGTCCTGGACGCCTACGGCCAGGCCGACCGCCCGCCTCCGCAGACCTTCGCCCAGCAGGTCACCGAGGCCGGACAGGTCCTGCGGCACCCGCACCTGCCCGATCTCCACCTCGCCCGCGACTGACGCCGACCAAACCGCCCCGGCGGATGCCCTGAGTTCACGCATCCCGAACCTGCAGAAAGCCGCAGGTCAGCGTTCCGAAGGACGCCAAAGCGCTTCCCTGGCCTGACGAGCGGGCGACCGGCTTCTCGGCATCGCCGCAGATCAAGAGCAGTTGCAGAGAGCTACTCGCCACCTGGCGGCGGCTGCACGGGAGCAGAGCCGGGACAGGCAAGCTCCCGCACCACCGGATCTTCGTCCGACCGATCGGCGGCGGGTTCGAGCGGGACGCCGACCCTGCCGACCTCGAACCCGCTTGAATGCTCGTACGACGCCCGCATAGTTACGGCGAAGGGACGTGCAGCCAAGCGTCACGGTCGTGACGGTGGGTTGTTCGCAGAAACGGTCCTTTGCGCGATCAAGATCAATCACGGCCCGCCGAACCCCGGCCGGTCCCGGATTCGCTCTCAGAACCCGTTCTCACTCAAAAGCGGGACAGACCCCCTTCTGAGACTTGCATTGTGCGAAAATCCGGGCCCATGACGCCCCCTCAACAGCCGGCCTCAACCGACCGGTCGGACGCCGACGACGTCGAACAGCACACCTGCCCGAAGTGCGAAGCCCAGCCCGGCTCACCGTGCCGCTCGCGCGGCGGAGCGGTCGCCTCCGCCTACCACACCCGCCGCTTCACCCAGGTTCCCCGCCTGAAGAAGGAGCTGCGGGTGCCGACCCCCGCCGACCGCGGCCCGGGCCAGCCGTGGCGGCCCGGCACCCCGCCGCCGGCGCCGATCGACCCGGCCCTGCCGAGCGCGGACATCCGCATCGGCTACGCGCGCTGCTCGACCCTCGGCCAGGAACTCGACTCCCAGCTCGACGCCCTCGCGGGGCACGGCATCCCCAGGGACAAGATCTTCGCCGAGAAGATCAGCACCCGCATCCGCGTACGGCCCAAGTTCGAGGAGGCCCTCCGTACGGCGCGGGAGGTCAAGGCGCACGCCCCGCACTGCCGGGTCATCTTCACCGTGTACGAGATGAAGCGGCTCGGCCGCGACGCCGCCGAGCTCACCGCGCTCGCCGATCACCTCACCGCTCACGGCCTCATCCTGGAGATGCTTGCCGGTCCACTGCCCGGCATCTACGACCCGACCGGCCCGGGGAAGCTGCTGTTCGCGTTCTTCGCCGCGATGGCGGAGACCGAGCGGGAGAACATCCGGGAGTCGACGCTGGAGGGGCTCGACACCGCGGCCCGCAAGGGCAAGCACGGCGGCCGGCCGCCGGTCATCACCGACGACATGCTCCACACCGTGCTGCGGCGCCGCGCGGGCGGTGAGTCCGTCGAGCAGATCCAGCCCGACCTGTTCATCCCCACCGGCAAGCGCAAGGGACACAACCCCTCGGTGGCCAGCATCTACCGAGCCCTCACCGAGCACGCCAAGCGCGAGGCATACCCCGAAGCCGTCGAGCAGGCCCACGTCGACTTCGCCGCCAGCCGGACCGCAACGGTCCCTGAGCCCCGCCCCGACACCCCTGACCGAGCGTCACTCTGATCACAGAGAGCTACTTGTCACTTCGTGGCAGCTTCGGGAGGACAGGGCCGAGTCCAGGGGCGGGGTCAGCTCGAACAGCGCGGCGATCGCCGCGGCCAGCTCGTGCCGGGGCACCACCTGCTCGATGGCCGCCCACATCGCCTCCAGGCTCTCCACCCTCGGCGGCGCGATCTCGCCGGTGTCGGTGTCGACCTGCTCGCTCGTGGTGTCGAACACGACCTGGAACGCGGTCGCCAGCTTCGCCGACGCCCGCTCCACCCGCGGCAGAGTCTTCAGCTTCTCCTTCGCGCTCTCGCGCTCCGCCCTGGCCAGCAGCTTCGTCGCGATCAGGACCTCCAGCAGGTCCAGCGCGTCATCCACCGCCCGCGAGGTCAGGTAAACGGTGGTGGCCAGCAGCGTCGCCAAGCGGCGGGCGTCGGAGTGCCGGCGCAGCAGCGACGCCTTGCCGTCCGCTCCGTACCTGGACAGCTCTGCCAACCGCCGCGGCGGTATCCCCGACACGTCCACGACGCCCATCCCGAACGCTGCCGCTGGTCGACTGGGTCGAGAACTGCGGCTCGTACACCCGCGCCTGGTGGGGCGCGCAGGACTGGATCCCGAGAGCCACGATCGAGGCCGAGGACGACGGAGCAGTACTCTCACTCGTGAGCGGGGGGCACGGAATGGCGATCATGCCCGCACTCTCCCTGGTCGGAGCACCGGACTCGATCGAGATCACCGATCTCGGTCCACAGCGCCCGACGCGCCGTATCGGCTATGTGACTACCCCAGAGCTCGCTGGCACCGCCGTCGTGCGCGCTCTGGTGCGAGAGCTGCGGGCCGCCGGCTCCGCCATCTGACGGTGGGGGTGCCGGCTTCCTGGACGACGCCTATCGCCGGGGGTGCTCCAGCAGGCCGGTGCCGTGTACCAGTTCCGGCACATCCGGATGCAGCAACACCTCGCTCGCGTCCACGGCCGCTCCGGCCGCGTCAGCAGCTATGTGGAACCGGGCCCGAGGCACCGCGTGTCCGACGAGAGGGTCTCGTCGAAAGGCCGGGGTATGAGCGGCACCCCCGTCACGAGCGGGACAAGACCAGCGCGCCAGGACGAAGCGGTGCGCCGAAGACCTGCAGGACCAGGTTGCGGTGGGCGGAGTGCAGGGTGCGTACGGCGGCCCGGGTCAGTCCGGGCTTGGGTGGCTCCTCGCCGCCGCGGGGCCGGCCGGGCTTCGTGGGGATCCAGAGGTAGCCGGGGTCGCTGCCTTCGAGTTGCTGGGTGATGCCGGCGCGGGCCTTGAGCCAGCGGCGCAGGATGTCGGCGGTGTCCTTGTCGAGCGGGTGGGGGCCGGTGTCCAGGCGGATCCGGGGGAAGGGCAGGTGCTCGAGGTCGACGTCGGTGACGTCCAGGCGGTGGAGGTCGGGGACGGAGCGGCCGGTGGCGGCGACGAGAGCGGCCACCGCGGCGGTGCGGATCGCGGTCGCGGCGTTGGAACCGACGGGGCGCTTCACCGCGAGGGTGCGCAGCAGCTTGTGGGACTCCTCGGGCTCGAGCCAGTCACCGTGGGCGGCCGGGGGCATCTCCAGGCGCAGGGGGGTGCCGAGGTGTTCGGCGAAGGAGTTCCAGGTCTGGATGCGGGTGCGCTGGGTGTTGCCGGCCGCCGCGGCGGCCGGGCCGGTGAGCGTGTTGCGGCTGCGGGTCCGACCGGTGGCCGCAGCCGCCAGCCACGCTTCGGCGCGGGTGAGGTCCATGAGCTCGCCAACGGCGAGCGCTGTGGTCTGCTGCTCGCCCAGCGCGTGCTCCAGGTACTCGTTGAGGAAGTGGGCGCGCAGCCGTCGCGTCTCGTACGCGTACCCGCGGGCTTCGAGCGCTTCGAGGAAGCGGCCGATCGCGGTGGAGGCGTCGACCGTGCAGATGCGGTTGGGCGGCATGCGCCCCAGGGTACGGATCCTGGCCCCGGAAGGATAGATAACAGCAAGAAGCCGAACAATGCCTCCTTCCCGTTCAGCTGCAGCTTTCGTATCGGTCCGTGTCGAACCGAATCGCAACGTCCCGGTCCGGTACGGTCATGACGCCCCTCCGGCCACCCGGTGCAAGCCCCTGGGTCTCCTCCTTGCTTCTTGCTGTTATCTGCATGGTGATGAGACAGCTCAGACCGGCAGGGCCGGACGCAGACGCCGTGCAACGGCTGCCAGAGCGACACCGATCGTGAGCACAGCAGTACCCATCAGCAGGAAGTAGGCGGGCAGCGGGAGCACCGCGGTCAGCCGGTAGAGCTGACCGCCCAGCACCACACCGACCGCGGCGAACATGCCGTTGAGCGCGAGGAAGCGGTTGGTGAAACCGGGAGGAGCGACCGCCGCGCTGAGTGCCAGGCCGGCCGGGGCCAGAACGATCTCGCCGAGGGAGTAGAGCAGATAGACCGCGATCAGCCAGGCAACAGAGACCCGGTGCTCCTGGGCCAGCAGTGCGGCCCCCGCCATGACGACGAAACTCAGACCGGCCACGCCCAGCGCGCCCGCGACCTTCGTGGTCACCCCACCGCGCAGCCGCGTGACGAAGGGGGCCAGCAGCAGCACGAACAGCGGGTGCACCGACTGCATCCAGCTCGCGGGCACGTCGAAACCGAGAACGACGCGGTCGGTGTGGCGCTCCGCGAAGAGGGAGAGCACCGAACCGCTCTGCGCGAAGATCATCCAGAAGGCCGCCGACGCACCCATCACAACGGTGAAGGCAGACAGCGGCTTGCCGCCCATGGCCGTGCGGCGGCTCAGCGTCCGCAGATAAAGGAATGGCAGAGCCACGGTGACCAGCCCCAGCACCGCCAGTACCGCGGTGAGCGGCAGCGCGCCGAGCGATACCGCGGTGACGGCGGCCGCGGCGACCGCAACGATGACGCCGCCCCGCCGGACTGCCGTACGGGCTTCTCCACGCGAGACGGGACGCGTCGGACCTCGGCCGATCCCTTCGAAGGCGCGCATCCCGATGCCGAACTGAGCCAGACCCGCTGCCATACCGAAGGCGGCTGCGGCGAAGCCGAGGTGCCAGGTGACCTTCTCCGCCAGCAGTCCGGTGACGACGGGGGCGACGAGCGCGGAGACCTGGATGCACATGTAGAAACGGGAGAACGCCTCTTCCCGCTTCTCGGCACCACTGACAGCAGCCACCATGGCGGCCAGCGAAGGCTTGGACAGGCCGGTGCCGACGACGATGAGCAGGAGTCCGGCATAGAGCGCGGGAGCGAGGGAGAGGGAGAGGACGGCGTGTCCGGTGGCGATGAGGCCGCCGCCGAGAAACACGGCTCGGCGCGCGCCGAGCACCCGGTCGGCGAGCCAGCCACCGGGCAGGCCGGCGATGAAGCTCAAGGACATGTAGGTGGCGAACACGGCGGTGGCGGTCTGCGAGCCCATGCCCAAGCCACCGTCGGCTGGGACCGCGGTGAGGTAGAGGACCAGGATCGCGGCCATCCCGAAGAAGCTGAACCGTTCCCAGAGATCCACGCCGAGCAGCGTGACGAACGCCCGTCGGGCCTGGGGCACGGGGGCAGCGCCGCCGCGTGACGGGAAGGAGTGCCCGCCTGTGCCGGGCTGCCGGCTCCCTCCGATCGGGGGCGGTGGTGCGCCCGTGCTGTGGTCGTGCGTCCGGCTCGGGCTCTCCACGCTCTCTCCTCCGTGCGATGTCGGAGCACCGGATCGCCGTGCGGGGGCTCCGGAGAGACCACGAGTGCCTCCCCGGAGCCCCCGCACGGGTCCGGCCTCAATAACTGGCGAGGACCTTGTAGATCTCGAACGGGCGGGCCCGCTCGGTGTCGCGGAACTCGCGCAGAAGTGCCGTCTGGCCCTTGTGCTCCGGGCCGCTCTCCCACTTCTCGAAGGACTCCCACGTGTCCCAATGACTCACCACGACATAGGAGTCGGGGCGGCCGAGTTCGCTCATCAGCTGGTTGCCCAGCAGACCCGGGGTGCCGGCCATACGCCGACTGGTCTCGTGGTAGGCCGCCAGAACGTCCTCACCCCTGGGGGACAGGTGATAGAGCACCACTTCCACAGCGGGAGCGACCGTCATGCGGCTGTCCTCGAGAGGCTCGCGACGATGTTCATCGTCGCCATGGAGCCACCGCTGCGGTACGGGTGCAGCTTGGTGCGGTGCTGCAGGTGGGTATCGCTGGTCTCGAACCGGCGGAACTGCGGTTCGTCGACCCAGTCGCTGATGATGTAGTAGATGTCGTCCTCGTCGACGGTCGTGCTCCTGGACAGCCACTGGCCGCGGTTGGCCGGGTGGCTGGTGACCGAGCCCCCGACCTCCTTCCACACCCGCTCGAAATCGGCTTCCATGCCGGGCTTTATCTGCATGCGGAGCATGACCCGGAAGGTTGCGTCGGACACGGTCAGATGCCTCCGTCGACATTGAGGGTTTCACCCGTGACATACGCCGAGAGGTCGCTGAGCAGGAACAGGACCGGTGCGGCGAGCTCGTCGACCCGGCCCAGCCGCGCCAGGGCCGTCTTCTGGGCGTACGTCGCCCGCAGGCCCTCGGCACGCTCGGCAGGCATGGAGTCGAAAGCCTCGGTCTCGATGACGCCCGGCGCCACGACGTTGACCCGGATCCCCTTGCCGCCCAGCTCCTTCGCGAGCGAGCGGGTGAGGCCGATCATCGCCGCCTTGGCCGCGGTGTAGTGGGCGCGCAGCGGAATGCCTGCGGCTGCACCGCGTGAACCGATGTTGATGACCGATGCGCCGGCCCCCAGCAGCGGCAGCGACTGCTGAATCACCCGGTAGGCAGCCGTCAGGTTGGTGTCCAGGACGCGCGACCACTCGTCCGGCGGGAGCTCGGCAAAGGGTATGTGGCTGATGACACCGGCGTTGTTGACGATGCCGTCGAGCTTTCCGTACTTCTCCTTGGCCCTCGCCACCAGCGCATCGACCTGTTCCAGGTCGCCGATGTCCGCGCGTACGACCTCGTGGTCGCCGCCGGTCCCCTTCAGTTCCCGGCGCAGGCTCTCGACGTGCTCGCTGTCGTGCACGTAACAGGTCAGTACGTCGGCGCCGGCGCGGGCCGCGGCGAGCACGATGCCGCGCCCGATGCCCCTGGAGCCGCCGGTGATCAGAAGCTTCTTTCCCTGCAGTCCGAGTTCCACGTGTCTGTCCTTTCCGTGGTGCGACGGTGGCTCACACGCAGCCGTCGACGTGGATGTTCTGTCCGGTGATGTAGGAGGCTTGGTCGCTGATCAGGAAGAGCACGACATCGGCTATCTCCTGCGGGGTGCCGAGGCGACCGAGGGCGGCGAACTTCGAGAAGACCGCACGCTGCTGGGCGGCAGCCTGGGGCGGCAGCTCGTCGAGTGCCTCGGTGGCGATCCGGCCGGGCGAGACCGTGTTGACCCGGATGCCCTGCGGCCCCAGTTCGCGGGCCAGGGAACGGGTCAGGCCGACCAGGGCCTGCTTGACCGCGGTGTAGTGGACGCCCCCGGCCATGCCGATACGCGCCACCGTGGAGCCGAGGTTGACGATCGACGCGCCCGCGCCGAGCAGCGGCAGCACCGCCTGGGTGACCTGGTGGGTGCCGGTGAGATTCGACTGCAGCGCCGTGGCCCACGCTGCGTCGGTCAGCTCCGCGTAGGGCACAGGCGCGAAGTCGCCGGCGTTGTTCACGACCGCGTCGAGACCGCCGAGCAGCTTCTCCGCCCGGTCCGCCAGCCGCCGGGCGCCGGAAGCCTCGCTCGCGTCCACCCGCAGCACGTGCTGGGTGCCGGGCAACGGCGCGAGCTCCTTGGCCAGCGACGTGACGTGGTCGCTCTCCCGGCGGTAGCAGGTGACCACGTCGGCGCCGGCGCGAGCGGCGGCGAGCACGACGCCGCGCCCGATGCCCCTGGAACCGCCGGTGACCAGGATCCGCTTGCCCGCCAGATTCGCGAACGGGGTGCGCCGCGCACGGGCGACGGCCTCGATCCTGGACTTGATGACCTCCATCTGGACCAGGCTGTTGCGGTTGATCCGGTCCGTCATGCCCTGGTCGTCGAGCGGTGCCCCGTCCTTCATGTGGAAGTCCTGGGTCCACTGCATCCGAACGCCTTCGTCGGTCTGGGCGTACTCCCAGTGGATGTTCATGTACTCGAAGGGGCCGGTCTCGACCCGGTGGGCACGGACGGTGCGGGTCGCCGCGTCGGTGGTGCGCCGAGAGACCCAGCTCCAGACCTTGCCGTCCTCGTCCGGATGCAGGGCGAGCCGGAAAGTGACGGTGGAACCGTCCTGCTCCAGGATCTCGGCGACGGAGTACTCGCTGAACAGCTCGGTCCAGGACGCCACGTCGTTCGTGCGCTCCCAGACCAGGTCCATCGGGGCGTCGATGACGACGGAGTTGCGGGTGTGGCCTGCCATCAGACTCGGGCCTCCTCGGTAGGTTCGCTCATGACTTCCTGCCTTCTCCGTTACGGACGGGTCACTTGGTGTGGTCGGTGCGGTTGCCTGCGTCCACGACCAGGGCGGAGGTGAAACCGCCGTGGCCGCGGGCGAGAACCACGGCGGTGCGGGCAGCGGTGTGCCGCGGGCTGCCGACGACCAGGTCGATTCCCAGGCCGGGTGCGGGGCGGTCGACGCCGGGGGTGTGCGGGATCACGCCGGCACTCAGGCTGAGCAGGGCGGTTGCCACGTCCAGGGGCGCCCCGCCCGCGTACAGCCGGCCTGTGAGGGTCTTGGGGGCGGTCACCGGTACCTGTCCGGCGCCGAACACCTCGTTGATCGCGGCGGCTTCGGCATGGTCCAGATCCGGCGTGCCCGCGGCGTCGGCGAAGACTGCGTCGACGGAGTCCGCGGTGATCCCGGCGTCCCTGATCGCCCGGCGGACGACGGAGGCCAGGACGGGCGGGCGGCCGGTGCCGGGCAGCGGGTCGAACCCCGCGGCGTAACCGAGGATCCGCCCGTAGTGCTGGGCGCCTCGCTCGCGGGCGCCCTGTTCGGTCTCGAGGAGCAGCATGGCTCCGCCCTCGCCGGGAGCGTAGCCGTCGGCGGCCTCGTCGAAGGGCAGGTACGCGCGCGCCGGGTCGTCCGTGGTGGACAGCGCGCCGGTGGACAGCTGAGCGGTCAGGCCGTACGGGCACAGTGAGGCGTCCGTGCCACCGCTCAGGACCAGCCGGGATCCGGTGTCCAGCAGCCGCCGGGACTGGCCCAGCGCGTCCAGGCCGCCCGCCTGTTCGGCGCAGACGACTCCGCAGGGCCCGCGCATGCCGTGGCGGATGGAGACCTGGCCGGTGGTGGCGGCGTAGAACCAGGCGATGGACTGGTAGGCGCCGACCCAGGCCGGGCCCTGCTGGTAGAGCTGCTCCATCTCGTGCTGGCCGAACTCGGTCCCGCCGGAGGAGCTCGCGGTGACCACGGCCATCTCGAACTCGGGCAGCTGTTCCGGATCGGCGTCCGCGTCGGCGAGGGCCGCCTCGGCCGCGGCCAGGGCGAAGTGCGTGAACCGGTCGGTCCGGTCGATCAGGCCCCTGGGTACCTGCTCGCCGACTGCGAAGCCGGGCACCTCCCCGGCCACTTTGACCGGATAGTCGGCCGGGTCGAACCGGGTGATGCGGCCGAGACCACTCTTGCCGGCGAGCACGGACTCCCAGTGCCGGCGGACCCCGATGCCGGTGGGGGCGACCACGCCGAGACCGGTGACGACCGCCGGGCGGCGACGTCCATCGGGTATACCGAGCGCGCTCATGCCGCCGCCTTCTTCCGGCTTCCCGGGCGGCTGAGGATCATGGCGCTCTGGAAGCCGCCGAACCCGCTGCCGACGCTCAGGACATGGTCCATGTGGTGCTCCCGGGCGGCGACCGGCACGTAGTCGAGGTCGCACTGAGGGTCGGGGACCGTGAGATTGGCCGTCGGCGGCACGACCTGGTGGCGCAGGGCGAGTGCGCAGGCGGCCACCTCCAGGGAGCCGATCGCGCCCAGCGAGTGCCCGATCATCGACTTGATGGAGCTGACCGGGATCTCATGAGCGCGTTCTCCGAGGCTCCGTTTGAAGGCGGCCGTCTCGTGCCGGTCGTTCTGCTTGGTACCGGAGCCGTGCGCGTTGATGTGGTCGATGTCGTGCGGGTCGAGCTGTGCGCGCTGCAGGGCCACCGTGATGGCTTCGGCCATCTCACGGCCGTCGGGCTTGAGTCCGGTCATGTGGAAGGCGTTGGAGCGGTTGGCGAAACCGACCACCTCGGCGTAGACGGTGGCGCCGCGGCGACGGGCCGACTCCGCTTCCTCGATCACCATGACCGCGGAGCCCTCGCCCAGAACGAAGCCGTCGCGGCGGCCGTCGAAGGGGCGGGACGCGGTGCCGGGGTCATGGTCGGTGTTCGGTGTCGTGGCCTTGATCGCGTCGAAGCAGGCGGAGGTGATGGGCGACAGCGGGGCATCGGTGGCGCCCGCGAGGACGATGTCGGCGGCGCCCTCCTCGATGAGCTGGACGCCGTGGGCGATCGCGTCGAGGCCGGAGGTGCAGCCGGTCGAGATCAGTGCGACGGGACCCTCTGCCTGGGCCCGCCAGGCGACCTCGGCCGCCAGTGTGCTGGGGACCATGTAGCCGTACAGGTGCGGGACACCGTAGGTGTGGTCGACGAGCCAGTTCCTGCCGCCGTCCGACAGCACCGCGTATTCGTCCTCCAGGCCGGTGGTGCAGCCGACGGCGCTGCCGATGCTGACGGCGGTCCGGCCGGGATCGCCGGCTGCGATGTCGATGCCGCTGTCCTCGATCGCCTCCTGGGCCGCGACTACGGCGAATTGGGCGGCTCTGTCCATCCGGCGCACTTCCTGGGGGCTCAGGCCGGCGGCCACCGGGTCGAAGTCGCACTCGGCGGCGACCTGGGAGCGGAACTTCGACGCGTCGAACAGAGTGATCTGCCGGGTGGCTGTACGGCCGTGCGAGAGCAGGTCCCAGTAGGCGTCCCGGCCTATGCCGCCGGGGGCGACGGCGCCGACCCCGGTGATGACGGCGCGACGGCTCATCGAGCTCCTCCGACGTCCGGGTTGCTGCCGTTCTCGACGAGCGGGGCTTCGGTGTCGACG
This sequence comes from Streptomyces sp. NBC_01460, assembly GCF_036227405.1. Classification (NCBI taxonomy): domain Bacteria; kingdom Bacillati; phylum Actinomycetota; class Actinomycetes; order Kitasatosporales; family Streptomycetaceae; genus Streptomyces; species Streptomyces sp. NBC_01460. Next base: position 3,153 of record NZ_CP109474.1, on the reverse strand, counting down.
TGTCCGAGTTCCGGGCGGGGAGCGAGCGGGGACAGGTGGAAGACCACCTGGGCCGGCTCCGTGCCGGTGTTCACCAGGCGGTGGCGCATGTTGATCGGGACCAGTAGCGAGTCACCGGGGCCGATGACGACGGGCTCACCGTTGAGGGTGATCTCCAGCTCGCCGGTGACGACGTGCAGAAACTCCTCCGAATACGGGTGAAGGTGCTCGGTGACGTGCTCGCCCGGTGCCAGCCGTAGCGTGCCGCCGAAGCCGGAGGTGCAGCTGACCGTGCGGGGGCTGAGGGTGATGCGGATGTCGCCGCCGCGCTTGCGGTTGGGGACGACCTCTTCCAGATTGACCTTGGTGGGAGTGCTCGCTGCGGTCGTCATCGGCCACCGCCCATGTTCGGGGTGGACGGCTGGGTGACGGCGGGGCCGCTGTCGGGCGTCCAGGAGTAGAACGGAACGGCCATCGCGTCACGTGGCTCGCGCCAGTCCGGGTCGTAGGGGGAGATGAACTCCTGGAGCCGGGTGTTGACGTCGTTGTAGAGCGGGTGGCTGCGCGCCTTGTAGAGGTTGGGGCTGATGTCCTGCTCCGCCTCGACAAGGTGGAAGTACAGGCCGTGGAAGGCGAACAGGGTTCGCCGGGAGACGCCCACCATGTGCGGCAGGTCGGTGCTGTCCGAGTCCGCGAAGACCTTGCCGACGCCCTCGGCGTCGGCGAGGTTCATCCTGGCCACGATCAGTGTGCGGTGCACGTTGCCCTCCTGGCTTGTTCGGTCGTGGTCCCACCCTCGTGGGTGGTTCTCAAAGCTGTCTTGAAGCGGCCTGGACCGGCGGTCCGGCGACGTCAGAGCCGCAGGTCGATCCGGTATTCGGTCAGCCAGGTCTCGAGCTGGAGCACCATCTCCATGCTGGCCCTCTCGACCCAGGCGAAGGCACCCTGCGGGGAGCCGTCGGCGGTCAGCGCCTCGGCGGTGGTGGTGGTGTCGAGCAGGCCGGCGACGGCTGCGTCCCGGTCGGTGGCCAGCTCGGCGAAGCGGCGGCGCACGAAGTCGCCGTAGGCGGCTTCCTGCGTGGTGGGGTAGGCGCTCTTCCTGCGGTGCAGGACGGCGTCGGGCAGCAGGTCGGCGACGGCGGAGCGCAGCAGGCTCTTCTCGACGCCGTCGACCCGTTTCATGGCAGCCGGCACGTTGTAGACGTACTCGACGAGCGCCCGGTCGCAGAACGGCGGCCGTAGCTGCACGCCGTGGGCCATGCTCATACGGTCGGCGCGGTCGAGGTGGGTGGGCGCCCAGCGGGTCAGGGCGAGATAGGTGACCTCACGGGCCCGGCGTTCGGCGGGGGTGTCCCCGTCGATGTGCGGCACCTCGGTGAGGGCGTCCCGGTAGTGCTGGTCCGCGTAACCGAGGAAGTCCAGTTGCTTGCGCAGCTGTCGGTCGATCATGGAGGTTCCCAGTCCGCCCGCTGCCGCGTCATGGCCCCGTTCGAAGGAGACCCAGGGGAAGGTCTGCGAGTTGCTGTGCTTCTGGTCGTACGCCCAGAAGTAGCCGTTGAAGACCTCGTCCGCGGTCTCGCCGGAGAGCACGGCGGTGAACCCTGCCTTGCGGAGCCGGGCGAAGAATTGGATGAGGGAGACGTCCATGTCGCCGAGCGGCGAGGGGGCGTCCTGGCTCCGCAGGGCGGCGGCGTGCACCTGGGGGTCGGTGAGGGCGGCCGTGTCGAGCAGGATCTCGGAGTGCTGGGAGCCGATGTGCCGGGAGGCGAGTGCCGCGAACGGCGCGTCGGGCGTGGAGCGCATCGTGGGGTGGGGCTCGAAGTTCTCGGTGTAGCCGGTGAAGTTGACCGAGAAGCTCTGCAGCGGCCCGGCGCCGCCGGCGGCGAGGTTCCGGTGGGCGAGGGCGGTCAGAGCGCTGGAATCGATGCCGCCGGAGAGCATGGCACCCACGGGGACGTCGGCGCGCAAGTGGGAGGCGACAGCTTCGGCGAGCAGGCCGCGGACGGTGGTGATGGTGTCCTCGAGGCCGTCGGTGTGCTCCCGGGCGGGCAGCGACCAGTACCGCTGCTCCTGTCTGCCGGGGCGGCGGACGATGAGCGCGTGGCCGGGGACGACCTCGCGCATGCCCCGGAAGACGGCGGTGCCGGGCTTCCGGCTGTGTGCGAACAGCTCGCGCAGGCCGTCGGCGTCGACCACCGGCTCGATGTCGGGGTGGGCGAGGATCGCCTTGGGTTCCGACCCGAACAGGACTCCGTCGTGGGTCGGGTAGTAGCTCAGCGGCTTGACGCCGAGACGGTCGCGGGCCAGCAGCAGTTCCTGGGTGCGTACGTCCCACACGGCGATCGCGAAGAGGCCCTCGAGATGGGTGAGAAAGCCTGCTCTCCATTCCAGGTAGGCGTGCAGGGCGGTCTCACCGTCGCCGCCGCCGGTGAACCGGTGCCCCCTCGTGGCCAGTTCGCGTCGTAGCTCGGTGTGGTTGGTGAGGGCTCCGTCGAGCGTGAGGACGGCGACCGTGGCGCCGCTCTCGGTGGTGTGGACGGCGGGTTGCGCGCCGCTCTCCGTCACGTCGAGCAGGGCCAGGCGCCGGTGGGCGAGGGCGGCGTGTCCCTCGGCCCAGATGCCACGGCCGTCGGGGCCGCGGTGGGCGAGGACGGCCGCCATGGCCTCGACGGTCTCGGCCTCCGGGGACAGGTCCCGCTCGAAGTCGACCCAGCCGGCGATTGCGCTCATCGGGAGGTCCTCTCGTTCGTGATGGATTCGTCTGTGGGGGTCACGGCCACCAGGGCGAGCGGGATGCCGGTGGCGGCGGCCCGGAAGTCGGCCAGGGTGGGGGGCGCGGCGGCGGGGGCCACGACGATGCCCAAGCGCCGCTGGGCGGCCTCGGCGCCGTAGCGTTCGTACAGGTCGTGGTATCCGCGTGCGGTCTGCTCGAGGTCGGTGACCAGCGTGAAGTGGACAGGCGTGCGGCGGCCACGCCAGGTGATCTCTCCGGGTGCCCCGTCGGTGAAGTTGTGGCGCCAGGCGCTGCCGGTGGCGACGAAGAGGGCGCCGCCGATGCGGTGCACGCCCGCAGGCACGGTGTGTGCGCGGCCACTGCGCCGGCCCGTGAAGTGCAGCAGGGCAAGGTGTTCGGCGACCGGGCCCGGCTCCGGACCGGTGAGGACAGCGATCATG